>JAGREB010000002.1 GCA_020446775.1 Paracoccaceae bacterium | reverse complement strand
CACCTCGATAGCATGCAACACCTTGAGAGAAGGAAGACGTCATGACCGGCATCGCTCAAACAATTCGCAAGTTCATTGCATTCCTGGCGGCCATCGGGTTCTTTTCAAGCATTGCAACCTCTTCCCATGCCGCCGAGACCATGACTCAGAAACTCCGCCACGGATATGTCGACAACCGCTACGGCCAACTGCACTACGCCATCGCGCAACCGGCGGGCGGATCCGACAAGCCGCCAATCATCCTTTTGCACCAGTCGCCGAACTCGTCGGTCGAGTACGACGACCTGACTTTGGAATTGGGACGGGACCGCGTCGCCATCGCGTTCGACACACCGGGTCATGGCGGATCGGACGGCCCCGACACGCAACCAACCATCGAGGATTACGCCGCGGCGATTGTCGAAGGCTTGACCAATCTGGGTTATGGCCCCGACAAACCGGTCGACCTGTTCGGCAATCACACCGGCGGACGCACCGCCACCGAAATCGCCGTGTCGCATCCCGAACTCGTGCGCCGCGTCATCATCGGGCTATCGCCTTATGGATTTGTTGACGATGCGATGTCGAAGAAGCTGTTTAGCGAAGTTTATCATCCGGCGTCGGCGGGCGATCTCCTGACGCGGTTTTGTGCAGCTTTGCCGGCCCGCATGGAACGCGCCGAAAAAGCGGGCATTCCCGACCCGATGTGGGGCCGGATCGCCGTCGAATCGCTGCGCGGCATGACGCGCCATGAATTCGGTCATGCCGCAGCATTCGAGTACGGCCCGCGTTTCAAGAAGCGCATGTTGGAGATTACCCAACCGGTCCTGCTGTTCGTGGTCGACGACCCGGTCGACGTTTATCAAGGCGACAAGACCGCACTCAGCACCAGTCAGGAAGTCAAATCATTGATGACCAAGGCCAAGTCCGTGGCGATCCTCGACGACGATTATCGCAACAATTCGTTCCATGTGCGGGCCGGCGATATCGCGACAGCCTTCCACGCATTTCAGGACGCCCCTGGGTAGATCAGGCGCAGGTTCCGGTAGAGGGCGACGGGATTTCCAATGATCCGAAGGGGTGCATTGGTTTGAGATCATTACGCATTGGGGAGATGCGCCTCCGACGCGATGAAAATTGAAACTCCCGGACTAAGTTCACGCTGAACAATAAGCCGGGAGAAGATACGTCGCCCGCTGTCGATTACGTCAGGTAGTCAATCTTGCGCGCCTTCGAGGGGGCAGGATTTCGCTGTGTATTCGCCGACGCCCCTGTCTCGGGATCAGATGACGTCTCCGGCTTCGAATTGTTTTCTTCGTGCGCCGCCGGTGCCTGAGGCTTGATCATGACGGACGCGGTACCCCCTGAATCGGGAGACGCGGGGCCCTTACGGCCAACAAGGTACCCGGACAAAGCGTTTTCAAGGGCCTTGCTCAAAGCACCTTTTGACGCGGGCTTGAGTAAGAATCCAGATATGCCGAGACTGCTCATTTTCAAATACAGGTTCATGTCGTTGTGGCCGGTGACCACGATGACTGGAAATCGCCTGATTTGCTGAATGCGATGGCGCCTTACTTTTTCCAAGAAGGCCAAACCGTTCATCCCCGGCAAAGAGAAGTCGAGAAGGGCGACGTCGGCAACATTGGGATCCCGCTCAAGATTGAAGAGCGCAGTTTCGGCGTTGATTGCGGCGATTACCTTACCAACAGATATCGCGCGTAGAGCGCGCGCCAAGAGCTTTTGGGTGAACCGGCCGTCCTCGATCACGAGGACCGTCGCATGGGATACTGATTTCGGTATAGCGGCCAAGGCTCGGGACGCTGTGCCGTGTCAATGGAACTTGCCGCTGTGACGCGAATTCCAAGTTTTTACCCACTCGGACACGTCAGTCACAGGCATCGGCCGTGCAATATAAAAACCCTGCACGTATTGAATGCCGGTTTTTCTCAAAAGATCACAATCCTCCTCTGTTTCCGCGCCTTCGGCGACAACCGATAACCCGAGTTTGTGAGCAAGTTGAGCCGCGGACTCCAAGATTGCGCGCGCTCGGGCATTTTGCGCCGCGCCATTGACGAATGCGCGATCGATCTTCAGTTCACCAAAGGGAACGCGCCGCAACTGGTCCATCGACGAGTAACCTGTCCCGAAATCGTCGATCGACAACGGAAATCCTTTGAGATGCAACCGCCCTAATATTTCGAGGCCGTCGGCCTCGTTTTCGAACAGGCCGGATTCAGTGATCTCGAGAATCAATTGATGCGGCAGAATCCCGCGCCGATTGCACTCGATCTCCAGACGATCCGGCAACGTGAGGTCGGCCAGCATTTTCGCCGACAAATTTACGCTGATGCGTGTCGAAAAATGCGACTTGTTCCACGCCGACAATTGATCCAGCGCGCGCGCGACAACGATTGCCGTCAAATCTCCGATCAGGTTTTCACGCTCTGCAAATGAAATGAACGCGCCCGGCTGGACAATGCCATGAACCGGATGATTCCATCGGATCAGCGATTCGAAACCCGCGAGCGAATTGGTGTTGAGGTTCGTCTTGGGCTGATAATACAAGATGAATTCGCCCGACCGGGCCGCATTGGCAATATCATTCCTGTTCAGATCGATCGAATGCGTTCCAGACGTAGCGATCTTACCTGTCGTACTGATAAAGCTCGCGAGCGCTTGTTTAACGGCGTCGAGGGAGACCGGTTTCTCGATCGTTCCCAAGACCGTAAGACCCCGCGCTTTTGCCATTGCCGCCGTTGTTGCCAGAACGGCCGGATTTGAGCCGCTGACAAACGCGATGCAGGGCCGCGATTCCAATTTTGCAAGATGCCGAGCAAGCTGGATGCCATCCATATCGGGCATGGCGATATCACTGAATACGACCGAAACCGGGGGATCGGCCGATTTAATGATGTCGAGCGCTTGCGCACCGTTTTCAGCATACAGAACGTCGGTCACGCCAGCTGAGTACAAAATTCGACCGGCCATCGTTCGCATGAATGCCTTGTCGTCGACGATAAGCGCGCGAATTTCGGAATCTGTCATGACTTTGCTCGTACTTTTAGTCGTGCGACGTATTGACCTGCCGAGAAGCGCCCCAAAGAGTATTCGCGCTATTGCTCCCCAACCTTAAGGCTGACCGTCTCGCCGCTTTCGGACGCGAGTTCTTTGAGTCGATTGAGCAGCGACGCGTTCAGGACGATTCCTTCTGCAAGCAGCAGGTTCCCGTCGTCGGTATAAATGTCTTCGGCCAAGACAAGTCCGGGCGGGATCAAATCAATCGCCCGATTGGAAACATTTTTGAGCTGAGCGCGGGCGACCTTCGATTTTTGCGCAGCAGCCACCTCTTGCCTGATTTTTTCGATTCTCGCTTTGGCTGCATCTTGAGACGCGGCGCGCCGGACCCACATGACCCATGGCGGAGTGATTTTGTCGACGGAATCGACGGTATTCGGCGTGCTGACTGTTTCGACTTTCTCGTAGACGGACGGGTCTTTGACGGAAATCTTTCGATTCCAGGCTGCGTGAATTGCCTTGGATAAATTCTCGAAAGATACCGGCTTGACGATGTAACCACTCACGTCGAGCGCGAGCGCCGTATTGACGACATGGGCATCAGCGTGCCCCGTCAACATAATAAAACAGATGTCGGCGGGCGCTTCCGTCTTGCCCATCCTCAGCGACCGAAGCAACTCGATCCCATTCCCGGGTTCCATATTCCAGTCGCTGATCACGCAATCGTATCGCCCACCGTTTGCGTTGATCGTCGTCAACGCCTCTTCGCCGCTCGACGCATGCTTGATTTGCTTTACTTGCAATCTCAGCAACATGCTTTGAACCAGGCCGCGCACGAATGATTTATCGTCCGCCACCAAGAATCGTAGGTTGGAATAGTCGGGGGATTGATTGGCTGCGATCATGCCGCGCTCACTTGCTGATAGTCGCCGACGAACCCTTCGACTCGTTCAAGTTCTTCCGGAATCGCCTTCATAATGCGGCCGGCTTCCCGGTCGTCGTCGGATTTCGCTGCGCTTTCCAGGGCCGCGTAAAGATCGCCCAAGATAGCCGCTCCGGCGTTACGGGCTTCACCCTTGGCACCATGAGCGGCGCTTGCAAGGGCCGCCATACCGTTGTCACGGGCTTCTTGCGTTTGCGTCCACGATAGCCGCGCGGCTTCGACAAACTCACCGAGGATGCTCGCGATAAGGTCGCGATCATCGGTTCCCAACAGCTCGGCCAGGATATCGACATTTACTGCCTTGCCCGTCGGCGAGACTTGATTGGTGCCGTTCGATGCCTTCGATTGCCGCTCCCCGCCTCCCATCCAACGGGCCAGAACGGAAGCCAACCGCTGCAATGTCACGGGCTTGCTCAGAAAATCGTCCATTCCGGCGGCGAAACACTTCTCCATATCTTCGCGAAATGCGTTGGCGGTCATGGCGATCACCGGAATCCGCCCGCCACTATCACGTTCTTTTTCCCGCAGTATGCGTGTGAATTCAAAACCGTTCATCACGGGCATGGAGCAATCGCACAAGATCAAGTCGAATTTCTCAGTCGCGTGCTTCTCTAGCCCTTCTACGCCATCGGCCGCGATTGAACATGAGACGCCAAGTTTTCGAAGCTGTCGCTGAACGATGGTCTGATTGACGATGCGATCTTCCAAAACCAAGACGCGCTTGCCCTTGATCGCCGTCAAGTCTTGGGCGTCGGTCGTGTTTCCTGATAGCCGCCGTTCACGCGCGCCGCCATCGCGGACAAATTGCTCAAGATTGAGATCGAGAAACTGCGTTTCAATGCGATTGGGCAACAGGATAAAAGTTCCCACGCGCAGCCCCGTGCGCCAGTCGGCGGGGTCCGCTTTCGCCACATGGGCGAGTGGAACCGCGTTGAGGTCCCGCATGGCTGCCGCAACGCCCGGCGGCGGCCAGTTGTCCCGGCGAACAACAAATATTGCGAGAACGACTGGTTGCCCCTCTGAAATTGCGCGGCGACAGCGCGTAAGGGCCTGCTCATCCGTGGGCGCAGTCAAGATTTTTGCATTGCGATCGACGAGAAACTTCTGAATATCGGGCGGCACGCCGCCTTCCACGACATTCACAACCAGTACCGAACGGCCGGCGAAATTTATTGGCGTAGGCTCGCGGGGCTCTTCAATAACTTGGAAAGGAAGCGTGAATTGGAAACTCGCGCCAACACCGGGAATGCCTTCACACGAGATTTCCCCCCAAAGGTATCGACGAGACTCTTGCAAATAGAAAGGCCTAGACCGGTGCCTTCCATATTATCGGGCGAATTGCCGGCCGCCTGAGCAAACGGTTTGAACAGATTGTTCGCGGTGTCGGAGCCGAACCCTTTTCCAGAGTCGTGCACTTGGAAAAGCAATTGGCAGATTCGATCGTCCCGATCTTTCAGCGAAACCGACGCGTGAACACCACCGACGGCGGTAAATTTTATGGAATTGCCGATCAAGTTCAGCAGGATTTGCCGCAGACGCGTCGGATCGCCCTTGACGAGGGACGGCACGTCGATACCGATCGAGACGGTCGCTTGAATGCCTTTTTGGCGGGCCCGGCTTTGAACGATATCGATGGCTTCGTGCAGAATCGCCGCCGGGTCGAATTCGGCGGTTTCGATTTGCAGTTTCCCGGCTTCGATCTTCGAGAAGTCGAGCACGTTGCCAATCAACGCCAACAAGGATTTCGCCGCCTTATCGGCATCGAGCAACAATTCTTCCTGATCTTGGGAAAGGTCCGATTGGGCAAGAAGTTCGAGATTACCGATCACGCCGTTCAGCGGTGTCCTCAATTCGTGACTCATGCTCGCCAAAAATCCGGTTTTGGCCACATTGGCGGCTTGAGCGACTTCCGCCTGTTCCGCCTGATGTTCGAGGCGTATACGCTCGGAAATGTCGCGGATGGCGACGACCACGCGCTGCCCTTCCGACCCCACAAAAGGACTCAAACTCACTTCAACCGGAATTTCACGTCCCGATTTCGCAAGCGTGAAAAGTTCGGACGAACTCGCCATGCGCCTTGCCGTCGGGACGTTCGCATACCTGTGCCTGAGGGTTTTGTGTTTTTCCCGGTATCGTTCGGGAATCAGGGTTTCGACCGGGCGGTCCCTGAGTTCTCGTTCGCTATACTCGAATAGCTCTTGCGCCTGCAGATTGGACAGTACGATCAACCCGGCCCGATCGACGACCAACATTGCGTCCGGTGCGGATTCAATAATCTGGCTAAACGATTTGGCTTGGGTCGCGACCGCGCGAACCTGCCGGGCTTCCCGTTCGCTTTTAATCGCGCGCCGAAATTGCAGAGCTAGTGTCACAGTGAGAAAGACGACGATCAGCAGGCCAAGGCCTTCGGCCAACCAAACAGCCCGGATGATTTCGTCATGGGCGATCTGACGTCGTTCGAAGATTTCTCGCGCATTCTGCTCGATCTCGGATACCAGTACGTCGATGCTAAGAAGCACTTCGGAGTCGACGTTTTTTTCCACGATTTCGACGGCGGCTTGATGATCACCAGCTTTCTCAAACTCGGCAGCCTGCCGTAAGGAACCGGCCCAAGCCGCAATTTCGGACCGCAGACGATCTATCAATAGAAGCTGCTCGGTGTCGTTTGCGGATAGGCTCTCAATCGCGTTCAATGGCTCCATTAGAAGGGCGAGCGCCTGCTCGAGATCCGGCAGATCACTTTCGTCGCTGGTGATGATGTAGCCGCGCTCTAGGCTTTCGGCTTCGTGCAAAGCGGCGCGCTGCGCTTCGATCTCGGTCAGAACCGATTGGGTGATCAATGCACGCTGAAATGAGCCGTTCGATTGCGTTTGCCCCCACCATGAGGCGACCAGTACAACGAACAGAAAAATGACTGCCGTGATCACGGCGCGCGGATTGACGCCCTCGAGAATTTCGCTGTCTATCGGCCCCGATTTCCCAGCGATTCCCTTTTTTGCCGGCGGCTTGCTCCAGAGCAGGCCAAATCCCAACAGCATTCCGCAAATGCCGGTATGCAGCGCCATCGGAAATAGTCGGCGGCTGATCCCGTCGAGATCGTAGAGGCCCGACACGCCGAAGGTATAACCGGCGACACCCGCAGTGGCGATTGTAACTGCGGCCACGGCGCAAACTTGACTGATCGCGCGGGCCCATGGCCGCTCTGAATAGACGAAAAGAGCGCTCAGTCCGATAAATACGAAGTTGAGCGCCGTGTTGGGCGCCATCGGATTGGTGTTGATATCTCCAGGTCCGGAAAGCTTGCCTGCAAACAACAAACGATCAACGCCACTGTCCGTATCGGTGACCCAATTGAAGAGCTTCACCGCGCCGATCGCGAGAACGGTCAAACCCAAAACCGTTCTGGCAGGCGCGAACGATCCCCGGTCGCCCAAATAGGCAAACAGTATCGAAGCCGCCGCCAACAAGAATCCCAATGCTGTTATGGGATTCATGGCGACGAAGCTTGGGTGGATACGTTTTAAGGGCTCGACTTCAAACGCCCAGCCCGCCAGCACAAGAATGGCGGCCGGGGCGACCAGAAGACTTGCGACAAGCCCTGGCGGATTTTTCTTGATGTAGTCGAATAATGAAACGAGCACGGCCGATTTACGGTCGTGTGTCGCGCTGGCTATGGGTCCTGATGTTGTCATTCGGTTAGGAGCCCTTATTGCCGAAAGACCGTTTCCAATCTTTCCGAAACTCGCCGGTTGCCTTGGTCCGGATGACGACGACAACGCACAGGGCTAAAGGGCATCGGTTTCAACCTGTTTTGCCCTCCGTCCTTACGTCGTCAGTCGTCGTTACCTCTCGATAACCTCTTTATTTTTATGTGCGAATAAAAACCTTATTTGATCGAAACTTTATTCAGTACACTTGTCAATGGAGAAAAACCCAAATATCGCGCAACTAGAAGTATATTCATAACCGTGAATATCCTCGCCAATAACGCTGACACCGTGCACGCCGAGAGTTCTTTTCCATCAAACAATTACGGTTTTTGAAAAGGCTTCTTCGGCTCGAGATTTGTGCGCGATGCAAATCCAGTTCATCACCGAGTATTTCTACGTAAGCCGAAGATGAACAGTTCACTGGCAATCTGTGTGTTTGATTTCGCAGTAAAACTTTCGCAGTAAAACAAGGCCGAGAAACGATGATCCGACTGCAAGCGACACGCCAGTCCGTCGTCGATCAGATGATTCTCACACCGAGCCCGAACACAAGATTGCACAAATTGAATCACGCTATGATTTGGCGGCATGCGCGAGACTAACTCGCGCTCAAGTGCTTTACGCCGGGCAACTAAATCGGGAGGCAATGCGACTGATCGGGACCGGTGCCATCAGACGCAAGTTCGTCTAACGCGTCGCCTTTATCACAACGAAGCGAGACCCCCGGCTTAAATGCCGGGGTTTTGCTTTTCGGAATTTAAATGCCGGGAAATGGCGTGCCGGGGGTGACAGAAATGGGAACCGCTGGCGAATACAGGTTTCTCTTTCAAAAAAGGCCGACAGGTAACTTATTCTGCCGGATTGAGCCGGGATTGTATCGGTCTGAGTTCACCCCATGCTTTGCGAACGACCTGGATTCCACCACTCAAAGCAAGTCCCGCTATCAATGCCGCGACCCCGACATCGGGCCACCCCTGATTCGTACCAAACACTCCTCCGGCGGCAAGTATGACAGCGAGGTTGCCAATGGCATCATTGCGCGAACATATCCATGCGGACGCCATATTCGCGTCACCGTCGCGAAATCGATAGAGCATGATCGCCACGCCGAGGTTCGCGATCAGCGCAACCATACCGACAACACCCATAGTCGCGGCGTGCGGCAGCGTTCCGTTGATCAAATGCCAGATTGATGAACCGATCACCCACAGACCGAATGCACACAGCGTCGCGCCTTTTAGCAGGGCCGCACGGGCACGAATGCTCAACGCCATGCCCGCCACGCTCAAACTGATTGCGTAATTGCCCGCATCGCCCAGGAAGTCGAGCGCGTCGGCTTGCAGCGAAACCGATCCAGCGGCAATCCCAGTTGTCATTTCGGCGAGAAACATCGCTGCGTCGACCGCTAACGCGATCCACAGTGCGCGCGTCCACTCAGGCCTGGTCGGCATCGGACCGGTAGCGGAGCAATGATCGTCGTGACAGCACGAACTCATGCCAAAGGTTCTCACTTTTGTCTCGTACTTCAAATCTAAGTTTCTGATTCTAAAGCGCAAGTGGCGTTGGCGTGCCGAACGGGATGAAACCGCGAACCAATGGGATATCAAGATCAAACTCCCTTACTGATCTTGTCCAGGCGCATAACTACCAAGGTATGAAAGGCTCGTAAATCACCGCAACCGCAATGGCTTATGAGGTGGCATTGGGGAAGACCCCAGATTTTTTATACTTGGGCAGACCGAGACCGAACCAGCAAGGGCCCGTAGTTGGTCAGAAACAATCCAAACCCCATCACCCACGCCGCAGCTGCAAGTTCGATTGACCAATCAGGTGCATCGGCAATACCGCTAGCCACGCGCAACAAAGTCGCAAGCACAATTAGGCTATAGGCGCATGTGGTTGTGAAGTTGGCCGTTAGCGGCTTCCCGCTGTGACCCAAACTCGCACGAGTCATTACTGCTAGCGTCATGACTCCCACTGCCCCGGCAGTCCAGGCATGAACAGCCGCATTTGGAGTGATCGAATAGGGTAGCAACGAGGCCAAACCGATCAGAACGAATCCGAGCGGTACGAACGCATATCCGACATGAAGGACTAATACTAAGGGTTCGGAAAGCGTGAGGTGGCCTGCCCAACGCGCTAACCGTAGCGCCTGCACTCCACCCGCTACTACACAAAGGTATGCCGTGGCCTCGTGAAAGGGCAGAAAGCACCACACAATCAACGCCGCTACTCCAATCACCATCGCGATGATATCAAAACGGTTGAATGGGACGGGTAACTGGGACTCCGAAACCCGGCGGGCAAGCCAATTTCGTGTGAAGCTTGGTACGATTCGCCCGCCGATGACCATTATCAGAGTGATCGCGACAGCCAAACCGATACGCACTCCGTACCCGTTGGCTGCAACTCCGAACTCTGCAGCTTCATAGTGAAATATCGCATTCCCCGCCGCCATAACGCCGATAAGAATTAGTACTTTTAGGTTCTTCCAGTTCTTCCCCGAGACCACTTCGCGTCCGATGACAAAGGCGAAATACAACAGGAACGAAACGTCAAGAAAGGCTGTCGGCATCACCCCAAGAAAGGCTGACTTGCACATAGCCAGTCGGCCTATCAACCAAACCAATACAAGCGAGAGCAAGGGCATACCCGTAACCGGCAATCTGCCCGTCCAGTTCGGAACGGCAGTAAGCATGAAGCCTGCGATTACGGCTGGCAGATAACCATACAATTGCTCGTGGACGTGCCAATCGACCTTCTCAAACGCGATTGGCAGCATCAGCAAGTTTGCCAGCATTGCCGTACTCAATGCCAACGAGAGGACTGTCCAAGTACCCGCAACAAGGAAGAATGGTCGGAATCCAAAGCTTAATATCGCCGGGCCCTTATACGAACGTATTTGCTGTGCTGAACTCTTCATGGCCCAAGTACTCGTTGGTCTTCGGGCACGAATACGATTGATCCGTCGAGTCTTTCTTCCAGTGGAATAGGACCGTTCATCCTTCAAGGTTCCGTATCGGGTCTTCGTCCATACCGCTAGAATAAGTTTTGAAATTTTGCCTTGTCTGGCACTGCATCAGCGAGCGTTCGACGGTTCAGGGAATCGACGAACGCGCTATTCGCCTCAAAGAGAAAATGCTTGAGTTGACAGCTACTCGTGATTTTGCAGGTGCTTGTGGCCGGGTTAAAGCATTCCACCAATTCCATGCCGGGTTCTAAAGCACGAATCAGTGCGCCGATTTTTAACTCGGAAGGGTCGTGAGCGAGCTTTATGCCGCCGCCCTTTCCCTTCGTGCTTTGGATGTATCCGAGTTGCGACAGCCGGTGGGCCACCTTCACGAGATGGTTCCGGGAGATGCCATAGTATTCGGCGATTTCCCGCACGCTACACAGTCTGTCCGGCTGTGCGGCGAGATACATCAAACATCTCAGGCCGTAATCAGTGAATGATGTCAGTTGCATATAAATATGTATTGCCAATGCATGTTAAATCCCGTATCCATAATATGCATCTATTACACATATTAGGAGCGATTGTCCATGTTGAACGAAAAGACCATTGCCACCATCAAGGCAACGGCACCGGTTTTGGCGGAGCACGGCGAAACCCTGACGCGGCACTTCTACGAGCGCATGTTTGTGCACAACCCCGAAGTTGCTCCCTATTTCAATCCGGCCCACCAAACCGCCGGAAAGCAACAAAGGGCACTAGCAGGCGCAATCGTTGCGTATGCCAACAACATCGAGAACTTAGAAGTGCTGAGCGGAGCAGTCGAACTCATCGCCCAAAAGCACGCCTCTTTGCTGATCAAACCAGAGCACTATCCGATAGTGGGCGGGAATCTGCTCGCATCGATCCGGGAAGTCCTAGGTGACGCCGCGACGGATGACATCCTGAACGCTTGGGCGGAAGCCTACGGCCTACTGGCAAACATTCTGATGAAACGCGAGGCTGAGATTTACAGCGACAACGCCAAGAAACCTGGCGGCTGGGAAGGCTTCAAAACTTTTCGCGTCGTCCGCAAAGAGAAGGAAAGCAATAATATCACGTCGTTCTACCTTGCGCCTGCCAATGGAGCGCCGTTGGCCCCCTTTAAGGCAGGTCAGTACATTACTGTCCGCCTGCCTACCTTGAATGGCCAAACCACCATGCGCAATTACAGCCTTTCCGACTCACCAAATCAGGACTGGTATCGTATCAGTGTGAAGCGCGAACAGGGTATGACGGCAGGGACACCAGAAGGCTATGTCTCAAACCTCCTGCATAACTCTGTAGAGGTTGGCGCAGAGATTGAAATCGCGCCACCGTGCGGAGAGTTTTTCTTCGATGCCGACAAGGATGATGGTGCACAGCCTTTGGTCTTACTTGCCGGAGGAGTCGGCATCACTCCAATTATGAGCATCTTCAAAGCCGCACTTGAAGTCCGACCTGAACGGAAAATCATCCTCATCCATGCGTGCCTAAATGAAGGCGTTCAACCGTTCCAATCAACGTTTGATGCGCTGACAAAGGTATATAAGAACGTCACCGTGCACTATCGCTACAGTGACCCCGCCACAAGTGGCTCACAACGCACTGGTAATGCCAGCACTGGCTTTGTCGATGCAGCATATCTTGACAGCGTTCTGCCGGATCAAGATGCCCGTTTCTATTTCTGCGGTCCGCAGCCCTTCATGGTGAATGTCTACGGCATATTAACCGCACGCGAGATACCTGAAGACAATTTGCAGTTTGAATTCTTCGGCCCGCGTGAAGCCCTAGAAGCGGCATAAAAACGTTTCCGTGTGCGTCAAAACGATTGTTGCGGCGCACACGGACTCGACTGGTTACGCAATCAACGCTTGCAAGTTATAGAGCGGCCTAGCCAGTCAAAAGACTTATTTATATTGTGGATATAGACGCCGGACGGGAGACTGCCATGCAAACGTACAAGACAACGTTTTCAATCAAGCGGCTATGGGTCTTATTGGCTGCAAGCATGTTCGTCATGTTTTCAACCCTGCTGTTGTTTGGTCGCGAGATTTACCAGCAAACACCTCCAATACCTGAGCAGTACAAAACCGAGTCAGGCGATATCGTTTATTCACGCGCTGACATTCAACGAGGCCAAAATGTTTGGCAATCAATCGGCGGGATGCAGCAAGGTTCGATTTGGGGGCATGGGGGGTACTTAGCACCGGATTGGACGGCAGACTGGTTGCATCGTGAAGCAGAAATTTTGCTAGAGGCGATGATTGCAAATGCAAGCACGTCCACTCGAATTCCAGATGTACCTATCGAAAAGGTGTACGAAATCCCTCTGCGCACCGAGATGCGTGAGAACACCTATGATCCGAACAGCGGCATCGCGGTTGTCAGCGATCTACGCGCGCAAGCAATTCGGGATGTAGCACAGCATTACAAGCTGCTCTTTCAAGGTACGGGAGAACAGTATCTTGAACTGCGTAAGGATTATGCCTTTCCCATAAATTCTCTTCTCAACGAAGAAGATGCTCACGACCTGACGGCATTTATCTTTTGGTCATCGTGGAGCGCAGTGACTAACCGCCCTGGCGATGACATCAGTTATACGAGTAATTGGCCTCACGATCCTCTAGTGGGGAACATTCCCACCCCCTCTGTTTATATATGGAGCATTATTTCAGTATTGCTGCTGTTGGCCGGCATTGGCGCGCTCGTTTGGTACTACGTGCGTCAGTACGATATTTGGCGTGCAGACATGGAACCGGAAACGGGGTTCGCCAAGAGTGACATTCTGGCGAATGCAACAATAACGCCATCGATGAAAGCCACGGCCAAATACTTCTGGGTCGTCTGCGCTTTGTTTCTAGTTCAGATTTTGCTCGGGATCGTAACTGCGCACTATGCTGTGGAAGGACAGGGCCTGTATGGCCTGCCGCTCGTTGACTATTTGCCGTATTCAGTCACACGCACATGGCATACTCAATTATCTGTGCTTTGGATTGCGACGGCATGGCTGGCGACGGGGTTGTATGTCGCACCAATGTTATCAGGTCATGAGCCCAAGTTTCAGCGTTTCGGAGTAAACTTTTTATTCTGTAGTTTACTTCTCATTGTCGTCGGCTCATTCGCAGGTCAGTGGCTAGCAGTTCACCGTTTTATCCCGGACCTCACGGTCAATTTCTGGTTTGGCCACCAAGGCTATGAGTACATAGACCTTGGCCGCTTCTGGCAAATTTATCTCTTTATCGGCCTGCTCTTGTGGGTCGCTCTAGTGCTCAGAGCGTTGTGGCCCGCACTAAAGGGCAGCAATAACAACACGCTCATTTTTTTGGTCGTCGTGGCAACCGTATCGATTGGCTTGCTCTATGGCGCAGGCCTGATGTGGGGGCAGCACACAAACATCAGCATCATGGAGTATTGGCGCTGGTGGGTCGTCCATCTGTGGGTAGAAGGTATTTTCGAGGTTTTCGCAACAGCAATCATATCGGTCGTCTTTGTCCGCATGGGTCTGCTGCGGGTTTCTGTCGCCGCGACGTCGGTGCTGTTCGCAACTTTTATATTCCTCAATGGCGGCGTTCTAGGAACGTTTCACCATTTATACTGGAGCGGCACACCGGTTTCGGTCTTGGCATTAGGAGCTACTTTCTCTGCCCTGGAAGTAGTGCCGTTAATGGTGGTCGGGTTCGAGGCTTACAACCACGCCAAAATGGAAAAAGAAGCACTTTGGGAGAAAGCTTATCACTGGCCGTTCATGTTCTTTAGCGCCGTGCTCGTCTGGAACATGATTGGCGCAGGATTGTTTGGCTTCCTCATAAACCCGCCCGTCGCGCTTTATTACATGCAAGGGCTCAACACGACGGCCAACCATGGCCATGCCGCGTTGTTCGGCGTGTACGGGATGTTAGGCATCGGCCTCATGCTGTTTTGTATGCGCGGCCTCACTGATGTTAGCAGGTGGAACCATAAATTGCTGAATATCGCCTTTTGGTCGCTCAATATCGGACTGGCGATGATGACGCTGCTTTCGCTATTGCCTCAAGGCCTGTGGCAGACCTTCGCAAGCATTAAATATTACTATGCCTATGCGCGCACTGCGGAGTTCGTCCATAGCCCCATCATGGAAGCATTCGTGTGGGCACGTGTTCCAGGCGATATCGTTTTTAGCATCGGCGTGTTTGCGTTCACTCTCTTCGTGTACCAAGCCTTCACTAAAAGTGAGCGAGGCATTGGAGAAACTGTGAAAGTGTAAGATGCGTGGAACGCAAGAAATAGGCAGACTACAATTGCTCCACAGCCTTGCGTCAAACGTATGAACACTCAAATCGCATTTGCAGAGTCCAGAGTTAGTCAACTCTTAAAATGTCAGTACCCCATACTGCTTGCCGGTATGGGGGGCGTAGCCCGTAGCGAACTCGTCGCCGCCGTATCAAACGCTGGCGGGTTTGGCTTCTTGGGAATGGTTCGCGAATCTCCAGCGCTCATCTCTCAAGAGATTTCATCCGTTAGAGAAAAGACGGAAAGACCTTTTGGCGTCAATCTCATTCCCGCTGCGACTGACCAAGACTTGCTTGAAGCAGAAATAGCAGCGTGCATGGAGGAAAAGGTATTCAGCGTTGGGTTGTTCTGGGATCTTTCGGACGCACTTGTAAGACGGCTAGTCGATCATGGGATTCTAGTTGTTTGCCAAGTCGGTTCAGTATCTGAGGCAGTTGCTGCTCAAGAAGCGGGAGCAGCTTTGATCGTCGCACAGGGTGTTGAAGCCGGAGGGCATGTGAGAGGGCAATTGAAGGCCCTAGAATTGATTCAAGAAGTTAGCCGCAACGTAGACGTGCCGATTGTTGCGGCGGGTGGCATCTCGACAGGAAAGCATATCTTTGATGCTTTCACTGCTGGAGCGGAAGGGACGATGATCGGAACTGCTTTCATCGCGACAGAAGAATCTTTCGCGCACCCCTATCATAAGCAGCGAATTGTCGATGCGGATTCAGACGCAACGATTCTTACGACCGATTTCCACATAAATTGGCCCCGTGATGCAAAGGTTCGTGTGTTGAGAAACAGTGTAACGAATGGCGATCACGGCGATCCCAACACGAGACCGTTGAAGGTCATTGGAAACGAAGAGGGACGGCCGATTTATTTGTTCAGCACCGATTCTCCCCTTCGGTCGATGTCAGGTGATTTCGAGGCCATGGCACTTTATGCCGGAGTTGGTTCGAGGCTCGTTAGAGACATCAAACCAGCGGCTCAGGTTGTTCATTCACTTGCGGTGGAATTCGCTGAGGCGAGTTCGAAAAGTGTACCGGTCAACGACGACTTCGAGAATGAACCTGTCGAATTAGCATCATCACCTTGTTATGCCGCTGACTTTGATGCTCCGAGTATTTGAATAACCGGCGTCACAGATTCTCCCAATTTCGAATTGATGCCTGTCAGACCTGACAAGGCCTTTAGCCTCTTATATCAATGTGCTCATGGCACGCTTTGGCCCGTTGTTGCACATATACGTGCACGGGGTATTTTCCACGTGCAACCATCACGTTCCATAGCTCGGCACGTATACATGGGCCGCTTGCATTCCACGTATACGTAGCCAAGTTCCCCTGGCTAGGCCGTGCGCACACGTGCCTTACGCGACGAGTTCGCCGGATACCCGATGATTGGATTGAATTGCGATTGACCCGGCGGACTCCCCAATAGCCCAAGAACTGTCGATTTGGGCGTGGTCGTGTCGAATTACATCGATCCGCCCAAAAAACGATCCCGGTCAATCAAAGTCGATATTTGCTCGACTTGAGTCGACCCAAGCCAATCGACCTGGATCGATGAGCTTCGGGATTTGTCGATGTG
>JAGREB010000030.1 GCA_020446775.1 Paracoccaceae bacterium | reverse complement strand
CATCGCCTCGTAGGCCATGCCGGCGCTCATCGCACCGTCACCGATGACCGCGACGACGTGATTGTCGCGGCCGGCAAGATCACGCGCGACCGCCATGCCAAGACCGGCCGAGATCGACGTCGAGCTATGTCCGGCACCGAACGGATCGTATTCGCTCTCGCCGCGCAGAGTGAATCCGGAGAGTCCGTCTTTCTGCCGGATCGTCGACATGCGGTCGCGCCGGCCGGTGAGAATCTTGTGCGGATAGGCCTGGTGGCCGACGTCCCAGATCACGCGGTCGGCAGGCGTGTCGAAGACGTGGTGGATGGCGACGGTCAGTTCGACCACGCCGAGGCCAGCCCCCAGGTGCCCGCCGGTACGCGAAACCGAATAGACAGTCTCGGCGCGCAGTTCCTCCGCGAGCTGGGTCAAATCCTCCAAGCTCAGGTTGCGGGTATCCGACGGCGCACCGATCCGGTCGAGCAACGGAGTCGACGGTTGATTGGGAAATTCGCTCACGGACAACACACCACGTTACACAAAGCGCTTAAGACCGCCGATTTACGGCGAATTCGGCGGCTGCCTTCAGCAATTCCGCCCCCGTCCCAAGGCCATCCAGGTGGTTCTTGGCTCGGGAAACCAATTGGTTAGCGAGATTCCTAGCACCTTCGAGACCGAGGCGGGAGACAAAAGTCGCCTTGCCGGCTGCTTCGTCCTTGTGTGTGGCTTTTCCGACATCTGCTGCAGATCCCTCCACATCCAGAATGTCATCGCCGACCTGGAATGCGAGGCCCAAATCGGCGCCGAAAGCCGCCAATTTAGCCTGGGCGGTCGGGTTTCCGGCCAAGATCGCCCCGGCGGCGGCGGAAAATGCAATCAAGCATCCAGTCTTGAGCGCCTGCAAACGTTCGAGCCCTTGGGCGTCGAGACCGAGCGCCGCAGCACGCAAGTCGATCATTTGGCCACCGACCATACCCGCAGCGCCGGCAGCCCGGGCCATCTCCGATACCAGCGAGCAACGGATATCGGCATGGGGATGTGTTGCGGGGTCGGCGACGACCTCGAAAGCCCGAGTCAGCAGCGCGTCACCGGCCAGGATCGCGGTTGCTTCGTCGAATTTCCGGTGGACCGTCGGCCGGCCACGGCGCAAGTCGTCGTTGTCCATGGCCGGAAGATCGTCATGCACCAGCGAATAGGCGTGAACCATCTCGACCGCCGCAGCGACCCGCAAGGATTGCGTACGAGGCATGGCCAACACATCGGCACCGCCACAGACCAAGAACGCCCGAAACCGCTTGCCGCCATCGAGCGCCGCATACCGCATTGCTTCGACCACGCGCCCTTCCGGCCCTTCGACCATGGGCATCAGCTTGGCGAGTTCTTCGTTCACCGCGGTCGCGATGGCCGCGAGCGCCTGTTCGAAAGCGGAACCGGTCATGGAGATTTCTGAAAATCGCGTCTAATCGGTCTCGGCCGGGGCTAAAGTCGGGTTCTTGCCCGACCCGGTTATTTTTTCGACCTTCATTTTGGCGTCGGCGAGCTTACGCGCGCAGTGTTCCTTGAGCGCGGCCCCGCGCTCGTATGCCTTGACCGCATCGTCGAGCTTGACCTGCCCGCTTTCAAGGCGGCGAACGATGTCTTCCAATTCGCGCATGGCATCCTCGAACCCAAGCGCGGCGATATCGCCATTGGACGCAGCAGCAGATTTCGCCATAGCTCAATGATCCTTCATGGTTTCGACATGGGCGACAACGCTTTCCCCCAAGGCGTCGAGATCATAGCCACCCTCGAGCACGGAGACCAATCGCCCGCCGCAGACCTCGCCGGCCACTTTTAGCAGTTGCCCGGTTACCCAGGCAAAGTCGTTCTCGACCAGTCGCAACGCCGCCAAGGGATCGTCCTTGTGCGCGTCGAATCCGGCCGAAATGAAGACGATGTCGGGCTTGAATGCGGCAAGGGCGGGCAGAATCCTCTCTGTCATTTCGCCGCGAAAAACATCGCCGCCGGTCCCGGCAGATAAGGGGACGTTGACAACATTATTGTGCGCGCCCGTTTCGCCGGACGCGCCGCTGCCCGGATAAAACGGATACTGGTGGGTCGACGCGTAAAACGCATCGGCATCGTCCCACAAAATGTCCTGCGTACCGTTTCCATGATGAACATCAAAATCCACAACGGCAACGCGATTCAATCCGTGCGCGGCGCGCGCGTGAAATGCACCGACGGTGACGTTATTGACGATGCAGAAACCCATCGCCCGATGTGACTCGGCGTGATGACCCGGCGGGCGCACGGCACAGA
>JAGREB010000352.1 GCA_020446775.1 Paracoccaceae bacterium | reverse complement strand
GCTTTGGCAAAGTCATGCGGCAAATGCTTGCCGCCGATATAGAAATGGATCCCGGCCCAAGTGCCAAAGAATGGAACCACGAGCAACAGGGCATATCTGAGAGACTCTTGACCCGCGATCGGCTTCACGAGATCGCTGGCGACACCGACCATTTGTGGTCCGATCCCAAGTCCGATTAAACCGGCCATGAGAAGGGATAGGGCGGGAAACGCGCCGCGCATGCGCACGCCGGCCAATCCTTGAAGGATCGTGCTGTAAATCGGCAAGTGGACGGGACACAATATCAACGGAAGCCCAATCAGAATGACCGACGGAACCGGGAGTTCTGTAGCGAAACCGATCGTGCCCAATGCTGCGCCGACCGTAGTTGTGATCGCGGGAATCCAGCCCATCCAGCGTTTGTCGTGAGCCGAGACTTGATCGGCAATCATCCCACCAAATACCGTCCCTGCAATGCCGCCAAGTCCGATTGACGGGGCAAGCCACGTGCCGATTTCACCTGTCGTCATGGCGAACGAGCGCGACAAGAAAGATGGGGCCCAAGTGGTAATTGCCGCGTATACCAAACCCGTGAATGAAGTGCCGAGCATGCAATGGATAAAAGCCGGCGTGGTCAGCAATGTTTTCACGACATCCTTGAACGGAGGCGCATGCCCTGGATCGGCGATGCCGTCAGCATGCCCGCGAGGCGTTTCACGGATCGTCAACCATACGACAATCGCGACGGCGATACCGGGAAGCCCAAGTGCGAGAAACGCTATGCGCCATCCAAAAAACTCTGTCAGCCATCCGCCCGCCAAGTAGGCGATCACGCTTCCAAGCGGGATGCCCATGGAATAAAAGCCCATAGCGGTTGCTCGCCGCCCCGGCGGAAAAACGTCGGAAATCAAAGAATGAGCACCCGGCGTTAGTCCGGCCTCTCCAAATCCGACGCCGAATCTCGCTGCTGCCATTTGAACGAAGTTGGTTGCCAACCCCGAGACGGCTGTCATCGCGCTCCAAAGCGCGATGCAAAATGCGATCACGTTGCGCCGGCTGAACACATCACCTGCGCGACCGATCGGAATACCCATGACGGAATAGAACAGTGCGAATGCAAGGCCGGTGATAAACCCGAGTTCAGTGTCGGATAAATGAAGGTCGGCTTGAATTTGCGGAAGCATAATTGCCGGCAATTGCCGGTCGATATGATTGAGGACCGAACTGAAGGTCAGCAATCCCACCATGTATTTCGCATATCCCGGTGTCACACCGGAAGAAGGGTGACGGCCGTGCACATCTTTAGAATCGGCTTCAGGCATGTCGACTGACTTATGAACTTGCTATTCCGCCGCCTTGCGCGGGCCGTCGTCGGGATAGTTGATTACGCCAGCGCGCTCCATATTGCGCAGCGCTTCCGCCTGAATTTCCATGATTCGTTGCTTTGAGTCCATCGGAGAATCCGCGAACTGATTGGCCGGATAGAAGACCGTCGAATTATAAAGTGGGCGGTAGATCTCGACGCGTTGGCGCAACAACCGATTCCCCGCGCCAGGCTGCATGCGCGCGCGCCTCAGGCTCTCAACATCGATTGTCGCTGTTGCGGACGTGCATTCGCCCGGGCCACCACTGGCGGAAAGAACGATGCCGTTGAAATCAATGATCTTCGAGTTGCCCATGGTCTGCCCTTCGGGCAAGTAGGTGCCGAGCTGCCCAGTCGCATTGCAGGAAACAAGGTACATCATGTTTTCGGCTGCACGGACTTTCTTGGCAGATTCCCACGCCCACTTGTCGCCCATGCCATGATCGGACGTCGGGTGAAGCAATACTTCCGCGCCCCTGAACATGAACATGCGCGCTGCTTCGGGATACATGATCTCTCCGCAAGGCATGATCGCGAGATTGCCGAGTTCGGTTTTCGCGATCGGAAACGTGCCTTCGATACCGTATTTATCGAAATACTTATCCATGAAGTCGTGAGGACTGCCGGTGTGCACAGTATTGATACGCCGATATTTGATCAGGATGTCGCCCGTCGGACCGATGATGAAGCTGCAGTTAAAGTATCGTCCCGGCCATTCCGATGTCCGCTCGTAGGCATTCATTCCGATGTAGCAGTTCGCCTCTTGAGTTGCCTTTTGAAAGCGTTCCGTAACGGGACCTGGAATTTCGATACATGCCTTTTCAATCCACTCGGCAGCGGTTTCATGCAACGGAAAACCGGTTAGCGCGAACTCCGGGTAGAGAAAGAGTTTTTTACCCCCGGTCCCTCCGCGCGTGCTTGCGCGCAACAACTGCAGCCAGCGGTCGACACTCTTGTTGACGATTGCCTGGGCGTCTTCGCGTCCGTTCGCGCTGTTGACGCAGTGCGTGTAAACCTGGATGCAGGTTGCGGTCCATGGCTGAATCATGAAGGCCTCCCTCGCGTCTTCTGTGGCGATCCTTTCATCTGGCTCGCGCCACGGCAAGGTTTCGCGAGAATTCGTTCACCAATTTGGCGATGGTGTGGATATGCCCAGAAAGCAGCGCGTTTCGCTAGAGAAACCGGTGGGCGAAAGACGACGTCGCGACATAGCGGCCGCGGCCTAAGCCGCTCGTGACGCCTGCGGCCCAAATTATCCGATGGCCTGCTTTAATGGATTAGATCGCGCGACACATGTAGCTGGAAGATCAATCGTAACCGCCGTGCCGAGCGCTATCGTGCTCTTGATCGTCATGGTGCCCGCATGCAAGCGAATGATTTGTTCTGCTAACGGCAATCCGAGTCCCGTCCCCGGTGTGCGACGGCGTTCCGCTTCGCGGCTCTGGACGAATGGTTTGACGATCTCGCTCAATTCATCGGCTGGAATGCCAATTCCGGTATCGGTGACCGTCATGCGAAACACGCTGCCCATGACGATCTCCGAATTTATGGTGATGCGCCCTCCGCGCGGCGTAAACTTGGCGGCATTCGCCAGAATGTTGACGAAAGCCTGGATTAACCGCCTGCGGTCGACATTGAGCACGATGTCCCCTGACGCATGAGATTGAACCAATGTCAGCTCGTTGACCTCAAAAGCGTGTTGGGTCAGTTCGATCGCCTGCCCGATAATCGAATCTAATTTTTGATCAGACCGATCAAGCTCGATGCGTCCTGATTCGACTTTCGACAGGTCAAGGATATCGTTGATAATCGAGACAAGGTGTTTGCCGCTGGCATGGATTGAGCGAGCAAATTCCAGATATTGCGGGTTGCCAACCGGCCCTTTGAACTGATTGTGAATCATTTCGGCGAACCCGATGATCGCGTTCAAAGGGGTCCGCAGCTCGTGACTCATGTTCGCTAAGAATTTCGATTTTGCGCGGTTTGCGGCATCGGCATCGATTGCCAACTCAACATTCAACAGACGAAGGCGAACGTTCTCCACGAGAACCCGGTGGCTGACTCGTCCAGCGGCCAGAAGTGCTACGAAATAAATCGCCGTATATAAAGCCAACAATGGCCCAATCGGTGCGTCCCAAGTCGTAAACACCACAAACGGCCCTGTCAGCGCAGTCACGAGGAACATAGTCATCCCTGCGGGGACCGAGAACAGAACGAAAGCTCCGCCACCCGCCATTCCAGCCATTACTAATCCGACGAGTACGCGCGTTTCGGCGGGCAGGGGGGCCGTCAGCAGAAAAGTTCCATAGGCACCCCAGGCCATTCCGAACGCGCATGCCCATATGATTGCGCGAGTGATCGTGCGATCGGCGATATAATTGGGGCGCGCCAACTTCCGGTTTCGCCGCCACGTCCAGAGTTGCCAGACGGCGCCAATTTGAAAAAATATTTGGAAGGCGAAAAGTTCCGCGTGCGGTGCGCCATTCCAACACAGGAGCGCGAGTAAGAACGAGTTGATACTGTGCGTCGCCGCTGCGATCGGTTGTTGGCGCGCAACCGCGAGCAACCGCTCAATGTTGAGTTCCGCAGCAACCTCCGGGGAAGTGTTCGGAACCCACCCCAACGCATGCCAACGGGCCATCGCCGCCTAATTCATTGTTATTGCAATCTGAAATTAGCTTACCAATGTTTTGTTCGACTTCCCAACGTTTTCGCGCATTAGGCGAGTTAAGCGCGAAATCGCCATGAACTTCCCGTTCATGTGATTGAACACACTTGATAATTTGAATTGCGGTTAAACACCTTAACTCGGTTGAACGGGATGCGCCGGGACGCCGCTAGGAGGGACTCGTCATGAGGGTTTTGTCAGCATTGTCAGTCATGATTCTCGCGATGTTTGCGACGTGTGACGCATTTGCGATCAATTCAAAGGCAGAGACCCGCGAGGTGCTTCGCGACCTCATGGCTTGGCTTCCCGGAGAATATTCGAGCGCGCCGCAAATTTTCTACGAACGTGAAGCAGGCGCGCCACCCGACGGTGAACATGAGAATTTCTACCGTGTATTCGCGAAGATTGATGCGCCGCAACTCGGCGAAAACGTCATCTACACCCAAATCCGCATTGGCGGCAAAGACGGTCCGATTTTCTCGGGCCAGCAGGTTTTGTTCTTGATCACTGTCGACGATGAGCATCGCGCCGTAACCGTATCGGGGCGACGCATTGCAGATCCTGACAAGTTCGAGGACGCGCACTTGCATCCCGAAATGTGGGCGGCCATCGCCCCCGATCCCGACTATGGCGGGAATTGCGATTTCCGTTGGCGTAAACACGGCGACCAAATTGTCGGCAAGCTGACCGATGGGAAGAGCGATACGACGTGCACAATGATTTCGAAGCGTTCCGGAACTCAATATACCTGGGACGCCGAATGGATCTTGAATGACCACGAGCTCTGGATTTTTGACAATGGCTATCTGGACGATGGGTCATTGTTTTCCGGCCGCGCCGATCGCACCCATCTGCGGATGTATAAATCGCGCCCATTCGAATGTTTTGCCGCTTACCGTCCTCAGAACGGCGAGCCGCAGGTCTTCAATGGCATTGCGATGCATGATCGCGGCGATGTTCACGCAATTGAGATCAAAGGCATCGAAGGTCCTGTGTACATGCAACTGATGCGCAGCATGTGGCCATCGGAATCGGGCAAGAATTACGCGGACTTGCTTCGCCTCGATGTATTTCAAGGCGAACCCGAAACATCGCTCGATGATCGCAAACTTATTGGATTTTCGTGGGCGAGCGCCGACAGCGACCGAACTGGGTTCGATATCGGTACCTGGGGCGCCCGGTGCAAGCTCGCGAAATAAGTTCGCCTATACGGCTGTCCCGCCGACAGTGATCTGTTCGACGCGCAAAGTCGGTTGTCCTACACCGACCGGAACGCCTTGGCCTTCTTTACCGCATGTGCCGATGCCGGGATCAAGTTTCAGATCGTTGCCGATCATCGAGATCTTGTTCATGACGTCGGGCCCGTTACCGATCAAGGTTGCGCCCTTGACTGCCGGGCCAATCTTGCCGTTCTCGATCAAATATGCCTCGGTTGCAGAGAACGTGAATTTGCCGGACGTAATATCAACCTGCCCGCCGCCGAAGTTCACCGCATAGAGCCCTTTCTTAACCGAGGAAATAATTTCTTCCGGTGCTTTATCGCCCGCCAGCATAAAAGTGTTGGTCATGCGCGGCATTGGATGATGGGCATGCGATTGACGGCGGCCATTTCCGGTCGGCGTCACGCCCATTAGGCGCGCGTTCATTCGATCTTGCAGATAACCGCGCAAGATGCCGTCCTCGATCAGAACAGTGCGCGAAGTGGGTGTTCCCTCGTCGTCGACGGTCAACGATCCGCGGCGATCCGCGAATGTCCCGTCATCGACGACGGTCACACCTTTGGCTGCAACTCGTTCCCCGATCCGATCTGTGAAGGTTGACGTCTTTTTCCGGTTGAAATCGCCCTCAAGGCCGTGTCCGACGGCCTCATGAAGGAGAACGCCTGGCCATCCCGGTCCCAGGACGACCGTCATCTCGCCGCCGGGCGCGTCAATCGATTCAAGGTTGACTAAGGCTTGACGCAGCGCTTCGTCAACCGCCGCTTTCCAACTCTTCGGCTTCAAAAATTCGCCATAGGTCACGCGTCCGCCAGATCCATAGCTTCCCGATTCCATACGAACTCCGTCGCTGACCACAATAGCGACGTTGAGCCGCACAAGCGGGCGGATATCCGACGCCGCGCGCCTATCCGGCCGGACGATATGTACGGCTTGCCACGACCCCGCCAATGACACGCTCACTTGTTTGACGCGCGGATCCTTTTTGCGGGCGTAGGCATCGATGGCCGCCAGTGTTTTGACTTTCGTTTCGAACGGGACGAGCGGCAAAGGGTTGGCGTCGGTATATAGCTGAGTGTTGGTGCCGCGTGGTGGTTCAGCAAGCGTGCCACCGCGGCCGCTGCGAACCGCCTTTACTGTCGCCGCCGCCCGCTTGATCGCGTCCTCGCTTAGCGTGGTCGAATGCGCATAACCCGTTGTCTCGCCGGATACAGCACGCAAGCCGAAACCCTGGCCGGTATCGAAATTCGCCGAGCGCACGCGCCCGTCGTCAAACGTGACGCTTTCCGACTGCGCATATTCCAAGAAGAGTTCGCCATCGTCGCAGCCTTTCAGGGCGTCTTCGACCGTGGATGCGACCTTACGGCGATCCATTCCCGTTTTCTCGAAAAACAAGATTTCAGCGGTGCGAGGGTCCGACATGGTGATTCCCAAGTTATGCGATAGGGGAGATCTGCGGCGCGATTTGCGCCGAAATGGGGGATGAATTGCCGGCCGGTGTCACGCTGTGAAGCAAACCGACAGCGAGAAGAAACACGATTTGTGCGCCGGTCTGGTGCAGCAATGCGAGCCAGACAGGAACGGTCAGCAACAATGTCGAAATGCCTAACACAGCTTGAATTAAGGCCATGTGCATCAAGCTCATGGATAACTTTCGAACTCTCGCCGACACGTGAAACCGGCGCATGCGAAAGAAATTTACGGCGATCAATCCCACCAAGGTTATCGCCAATACGCGGTGATTGAATTGCACGGTCATGTGATTTTCGAACCAGTTCGAAAACCATGGCGACATTTCATATAGACCGGCCGGAATTAATTGTCCGTCCATCAATGGAAACGTGTTCCAACCCTTACCGGCATCAAGACCGGCGACCAAGGCGCCGGAGCACACAACCAGCAGAGCGAATCCAGTTAGGATTGACGTGAGTCCCCGCATATTTTCGTGCGCCGACAAAGCCTTTTGATCAGTATCCGGCGGGGACGCCGATCGCAAAAGATCAAGTCCAACCCAAACGATCAAGCCGAAGCATACGAAAGCCGTGAACAAATGCGCCATGAGCCGGTATTGACTCACGTCCGGACGGTCGACCAATCCGCTTGCGACCATAAACCAGCCAAGCGCACCTTGCGCACCGCCGAGCGCCAGCAATCCTGAGAATTTCCAAAAAAGACCCCGGTCGACTTGCCGGCGAAAGACAAAAACGGCGAACGGGATGGCGAATACAAAGCCGATCAACCGGCCCCACAGGCGGTGGGTGAACTCGAGCCAATAAATTTCCTTGAAGTCGGACAGTTCCATCCACGAGTTCTTTTTGATGAACTCTGGGTATTGCTGGTACGCGGCGAATTCTTTCTGCCATTCGGTGTCAGTGAGTGGCGGGAGGAGTGTGAGGGGTTTCCACTCCACCATTGAAAGTCCCGATTCCGTCAAGCGTGTCGCACCGCCGAGGATCACCATGATGAAGACCAGTGCCGCGCAGACGAACAGCCATCGCGCCATAGCGCGGGCGGTATCGGGCGAGGGGGAAGCGGTCGCGAACATCGAAATCCAGACATACAAGAAATGCGTTCGCCCAAGCATTTAGGCCAATCCCGGACCCATCACAAGGATGGTCCGGAAAGCCTTATTCAAGCGCGCTTTTTTTTGTCCGGTTCAGCGTGTATGACGGCGGGCTGTCCGCTTCTAACGCCCGTTACCCCGCATTGACCCCTGTATGTTCGAACGCCTCCCTTCTTCGTCACCTTCTTGGTCCGTGGTCGTCCCGGTTCGCGATGAAGCGGGAAATATTGCGCCGCTGGCGGACGAAATCGTTGCGGCAATGGCGGCGTTCGGCGATTTCGAAGTCATATTCGTCGACGACGGATCGCGCGATACGACAGCCGCCGAAATCGAAGCGGTGCAAAACAAATTCGCTAATTTTCGTATTGTTCGTCATCGCCACTCCTACGGACAGAGTCAGGCGTTGATCACCGGCGTGGAAAATGCACGCGCACCCTGGGTCGTGACGCTCGACGGCGACGGGCAGAACGATCCGGCAGACATCGCCGCCCTGATTTCCGCGCTCGACGCACAGCAAGACCGGCGCGAGCAAACTCTTGTCATCGGCCGGCGCAACCGGCGGCTGGATGGGCAATGGCGATCACTGGCTTCGATCGTTGCGCGGTGGGCCCGCCGCATCATGTTGGCCGACGTGACGGCGGATTCCGGGTGCGGTCTTAAAATCATTTCCAGAAAAATGTTTCTCGACCTGCCGCGTTTTGACGCCTTGCATCGCTTCATTCCGTCATTGGTGCGGCGCGAACGAGGGACAGTCGTATCGGTTTCGGTCAAGCATCGTCCTCGCGCCCACGGCCGTTCCAAGTACGGAATTGCGAAACGCGGGCTGATCGGATTGGTCGACCTTTTCGGCGTTTGGTGGTTGATGCGCCGCTATTCACGGCCGGATCGGTAACGGCCATCTTTCGTCGAGCTGGCGTAATACCGCGCAAACCGCGTTCTTTAGTGATGTAAATTCGAGGTCAACCGCACGCTGCGACGGCGCGCCGCGCCATCACGCCGATCAAGTGCGCGCGGTAATCGGCGGCGGCGTGAATGTCGCTATTTAATCTGTCCGGAGAAACCGCGATATCCACCAAGGCATCTGGCGTGAAGGATTGCGCCAGTGCCTTTTCCATGTCGGGAAGTCGGAACACGCTTGGTCCGGCCCCGGTCACCGCAACGCGCACATTGTCTTTGAATTTGGCGACAAACACGCCGACTAGCGCGAAACGGGACGCGGGATTCGGAAATTTGGCGTAAGCCGCTTTTTCCGGAACCTTGATATGAATCGACGTGACGATTTCATCGCGAGCCAGAGTTGTTTCGAACAGGCCCTTGAAAAAGCTATCGGCCGCAGTTGTGCGGCGATCCGTGACGATATCCGCGTTCAAGGCGACCACCGCCGCGGGATAGTCTGCGGCCGGATCCGCGTTCGCGATCGAACCGCCAATCGTGCCGCGCGCCCGTACGTGTGGGTCGCCAATCCCGCCGGCAAGTGCCGCCAGCGCGGGCAGGCGCTTGGCCAAGATCGGAGAAGCCGCCACGTTGGCATGGGTTGCCATCGCGCCGATCATGATTTTGTCCTTCATGATCTGGACTTCGCCGAGATTACGAACCGACCCCAGGTCGACCACGACAGAAGGTTTGCGCAATCGCTGCTTCAATGTGGGAATCAACGTTTGCCCGCCAGCCATGAGAACGGCTTCGTTCGACCCCGAAAGAGCAGCGCGTGCTTCCACGATGTTGGCGGGACGTGCATATTGAAAATCGTACATGCGTTCTCCTAGCCGTTCCGCGCCGATTGAATCGCGCGCCATACCGTTTGCGGCGTGGCGGGCATGTCGATATGCGTCACGCCTAGGTCGGCAAGCGCGTTGACGATCGCGTTGATGACCGCGGGTGGAGAGCCGATTGCGCCTGCTTCACCGCAACCTTTCACGCCGAGCGGATTGTGGATGCACGGCGTGGGCTGATCGGTCGTCTCGACCTGGAAGGTCGGCAAGTTGTCGGCCCTCGGCATGGCGTAGTCCATGTAGCTGCCCGTTATGAGCTGTCCATCACCATCATAGACGCAGTGTTCGAGCAGAGCCTGGCCGATACCCTGCGCCAGCCCGCCATGGACCTGACCTTCAACGATCATTGGGTTGATGATCTTGCCAAAGTCGTCTGCGGCACAGAACTTCTCGACCCTAACAACGCCGGTGTCGGGATCGACTTCGACTTCGCAAACATAAACGCCGGCAGGGTAGGTAAAGTTCTTCGGATCGTAAAACGCCGTTTCCTCAAGACCCGGTTCGAGCGTTTCAAGTGGGAAGTTGTGCGGTACGTACGCTTGGAAGGCGACTTCGCCGAAGTTTTTTTGCCGATCGGTTCCCGCCACTTTGAAAATCCCGGCATCGAATTCGACGTCTTCCTCGGAAACTTCCAGCATGTGCGCGGCGATTTTCTTGCCCTTAGCAACGATCTTCTCGGCCGCATTGACCAGGGCGGACCCGCCGACGGCCAACGACCGGGAACCGTAGGTGCCCATGCCGAAGGGAATGCGCGCCGTGTCGCCGTGTACGATGTCGATTTGGTCGAAAGGCACCCCCAGCTTGTCCGAAATCAACTGCGCAAAAGTCGTTTCATGTCCCTGGCCGTGACTGTGCGAACCGGTCATGACCGTCACGGAACCGGTTGGATTAACTCGGATCGTGCCGCATTCGTATAAGCCTGCGCGCGCACCGAGCGCCCCGGCAACATTCGACGGCGCTATTCCGCACGCCTCGATGTAACTTGCAATGCCGATGCCACGGAGCTTTCCGCGGGAACCGGCTTCCGCCTTGCGTGCGGCAAAACCTTTATAGTCTGCGGCAGCCAGCGCCATATCGAGCGTGCGCTCGTAGTTGCCCGTGTCGTAGGTCAATGCGACTGGCGTTTGATACGGAAACTGGCTCGGCTTGATATAGTTGAGCCGGCGCAATTCGGCCGGATCACGGTTGGTCTCCTGCGCCGCCAGGTCGATGACGCGCTCGATCAGGAATGTCGCCTCTGGTCGGCCCGCGCCGCGATAGGCGTCGACCGGCACGGTATTCGTGAACACGGCTTTCACGCCGACCGAAATTGCCGGCGTCGTGTAATTACCGGCCATTAAAGTGCCGTGCAAATAGGTTGGAATCACGCTTGCGAACGTCGACAGGTACGCGCCCATGTTCGCTAGCGTCCGCACGCGCAATGCGGTGAACTTACCGTCCTTATCGAGCGCTAATTCGACGCGGGTTTTGTGATCACGTCCCTGCGCGTCCGATAAGAATGCCTCCGACCGATCCGACGTCCATTTCACCGGTCGATTCAGTTGGGCCGCAGCCCAAGTCACCAGCGCTTCTTCCGCATAATGATAAATCTTGCTGCCAAACCCGCCCCCGACATCCTGTGAGACCACCCGGATTTTGTGTTCGGGCGTCTGCATCACGAATGCACCCATCAACAACCGGATGACGTGCGGGTTTTGGCTTGACGTATAAAGCGTGTGTTCGCCCGTTGCGGAATTGAAATCGCCAATGTAGCAGCGCGGTTCGATGGCGTTGGGGGCAAGGCGGTTGTTGGCGAGGTCGAGCGTGGCGACATGAGTTGCTTGAGCGATCGCCGTGTCTGTCGCGGCCTCATCGCCGAGATGCCAGTCGTAACAAACGTTTTCGGGTGCCGCTTCGTGAATGGGCGCTGCGCCGGAAACCGCCGCTGCCATATCGACGACAGCCGGCAAGGCTTCGTAATCGATCTCGACTAATTCAGCCGCGTCCCGCGCTTGCGCAACCGTTTCGGCGATCACGGCGACGACCGGATCGCCGACGTGTCTCACCGTACCTTCCGCCAAAACCGGGTGTTTGGGCTCCTTCATCGGCGATCCGTCCCGGCTATGGATCAGCCATCCGCAAGGAAGCCCGCCTAGTTTTGCGAGATCCACCGCGGTGACGACCATGACAACGCCAGACGCAGATTTCGCCTTTTCGGTGTTGATAGTCTTGATTCGGGCATGCGCATGAGGAGAGCGCAGGAAATGCGCGTAGGCTTGCCGCGGCAAATTGATGTCGTCGGTGTAGCGCCCGCGGCCGCGGATGAATCGCAAATCTTCGACACGTTTCACGGAGGCGCCGATTCCGGTTGCGGAGGGTTGATGCGTCATCCGCGGCCCCTTACGCTTTCTTCATTGCCGCAGCACCGGCAATAACGGCTTTGACGATATTGGTGTAGCCGGTGCAGCGGCAGATGTTGCCTTCGAGTTCTTTCCGAACCGTTTCTTCATCCGGTTCGGGATGGCGGCGGACAAGATCGACGGCCGCCATGATCATGCCCGGTGTGCAATACCCGCATTGCAACCCATGATGTTCGCGAAAAGCGGCTTGCATCGGATGTAGATCCTGCCCACCCGCAAGTCCTTCGATGGTTGTGACGTCGCTGCCGTCCGCCGATAGCGCCAGCATCGTGCAGCTCTTGACCGCCGTACCGTTCAAATGGACGACGCATGCGCCGCATTGGCTCGTGTCGCATCCGACGTGGGTTCCGGTCAGGCCCAGCCGTTCGCGCAGAAGCTGCACGAGCAATGTGCGTCCTTCGACATCGGCCGTGACGGACTTGCCGTTGACCGTCAAGGTGACCTGCGGCATCGCCTACCCTCCCGTCGACGCGCGCTGAAGGACGTCACCCTAACAAGGTCACTGGTTTCGGGCCAGCCGAAGTACACCGTGCTGCGTACCCGCCAAAACTCTGGTCCCCTCGTGTCGCCCAGGCATGTCGGTGATTGAACCGGTTCCGCTCCCACGTTGGTTTTTCCCTGTATTTGAAATTGCCGCTTCAAAATGGATGCGCTGTAGCCTTT
>JAGREB010000351.1 GCA_020446775.1 Paracoccaceae bacterium | reverse complement strand
CGCTGACATCTGATTTAAAAAGCTCGCGAGCGAGAAAATGAGCGAGTCAAATAAGCCAGACTCGATCAAGCCATCGCCCGCGGCTTTTGGATTTGTTCTCGTCACCGTCGTCCTCGACACCCTGGCGTTCGGGGTGATGGTGCCGGTGCTGCCGCAGCTCCTCGTCACCCTGGAAGGCGGCGACACAAAGGCGGCGGCAACCGTTCTCGGGATCTTCGGCGCGGCATGGGCCGTGATGCAATTCCTGATGTCGCCGGTTCTCGGCGCGTTGTCCGACAAATTCGGGCGGCGACCGGTGATTCTGCTTTCGCTGCTCGGGCTTGGGCTCGACTACGTTTTCATGGCTTTGGCACCGACCGTCGGCTGGTTGTTCGTCGGGCGCGTCATTTCGGGCGTGACATCGGCAAATTACGCGACCGTAAGCGCGTATACTGCCGATGTGACACCGCCGGACGAACGCGCCAAGCGATTCGGTTTGATTGGCGCGGCCTGGGGGTTTGGCTTCATTATCGGCCCGGCGGTCGGCGGTGTCCTGGCGGGCGTCGATCTGCGCGCACCGTTTTGGGCGGCGGCCGCGCTGTGCTTGGTCAATGCGGCGTATGGCGTTTTCATATTACCGGAATCGTTGCCCAAAGAACGGCGGCGGCCGTTCACATGGCGCACCGCGAATATTTTCGGCGCGTTCCGGTTCATCGCCTCGGCGCCGGTCTTGATGGGCTTGGCGCTTGCGCATCTGTTCATGCGGCTCGGCCACGACGTCAATCCGTCGATCGCCGTGATCTATGCCCAATTTCGGTATCAATGGAGCGCGTTGGAGGTTGGCGTCATGCTGACGGGGGTTGGCGTGTGTTCGATGATCGTTCAGGCCGGTTTGATCGGGCCGGCCGTCAAAACGCTCGGCGATCGTGGTGCGCTAACGGCGGGACTCCTATTTGGCGTGATCGGGTTCATGATTTTCGGCTTTTCGAGCATAGGCTGGATGTTTGCCTGCGGCGTACCGTTCTCCGCGTTGTTCGGTCTCGCGGGCGCGCCGCTGATGAGCATCCTGAGCCGATCCGTTTTCGCCGAAGAACAGGGCCGGCTCCAAGGCGCCATCGGCAGCATCAATGCCGTCTCGAACATGACCGCGCCGTTATTGTTTACGCAAACATTCGCGCTTGGAATCGCCGGGGCGGGGGATTTCGCAGGTTTGCCGTATTACATCGCAGCGGGGCTGTTGCTGATCTCGCTGACACTCGTCTGGCGCAGCAGCCGATCGGTAGCCGGCCCTACAAACTGAGCTCGCACCACACGGGGGTGTGATCAGAAGCCTTTTCCTGGCCGCGCGGTGCCTTGTCGACACCGGCGGACGTCAGCCGGTCCGCGGCCTGCGGCGAGCACAACAGGAAATCGATCAGAAATCCGTGATCCTTTTGCCAGGCCCCGCGCTGGTAATCCCAAAATGAATAGACATGGCCGGCCGGATTGAACGTGCGGACGGCTTCCGTCAAACCGAGGTGAAGCAGGCTTCGGAATTTGGCGCGGCTTTCCGGTTGCATCAACGCGTCGTCCTTCATTGCGCGCGGGTCCCAAACGTCGCCGTCGGTGGGAATGACGTTATAGTCGCCGCCCCACACCGTGATCTCGTCATCGGCCAGCTGTTCCACCATCCGGGCGCGTAGGCGGTCCATCCACGCGAGCTTGTAGGAAAACTTTTCGGTACCGACGGGGTTGCCGTTTGGCAGGTAGATCGCTGCGACCCTGACCTTGCCGAATACTGTTGCTTCCATGTAGCGCGCCTGCACGTCGCTCTCATCGCCGGGCAACCCGCGTGATACGTCTTCAATCGGCGACTTCGAAAGAATCGCGACGCCGTTGTAGGTTTTTTGGCCGTGGCTCGCGACGTTGTATCCCGCATCTTCGATTTCGAGGCGCGGGAAGGCATCGTCGACACATTTGATCTCTTGCAGCAGCACGACATCGGGCGCGAATTCCCGGAGCCACGCGAGCAGGTTCGGCAATCGGGCTTTCACCGAATTTACGTTGAACGACGCGATGCGAATTTTGGACGGTTGTGCGTTTGTCATCGGCCCGATTGATCGTGTGGTATGTGCGAATAGATAGGGGATAATCGAAATTCCGCACAATCCGAACCGAATTTTGAGTTCGTCGTGGGGAATTCGGTCTGGACGAATTTCGTCAGCTTAACTTTCGGCGGACAGGGATTTTGCCAGTAGCATGACCTTTCCGCATGACTCCCCGCAAATAGATCACTTGAAGTCATATTAGAGTTTTGTTCTGATCGAACGATCCCAACGAATTTCACCACACAAGGCACGAGCAATGGCGAGCGGAGAGAAAACGGGCGCGTCAGGCGGCCCGGCGAAGGAAATGTACGGCCACGTGAAAGCGGTCAACCTGGACCAACGGGGCCGTGCCGGACTTGAGATCCTAGGTGCCATGCAAAACTACATCGCTGGAACGGTTCGCGACCGCGCCAAAAAGGAGTTCATGCGCGATCCGGAAGGCGCGGAACTCGCCCAGCATTGGAAGGAACGCCACAACGAGCCGTGGCCGGAACGCATTGCAAAGGCGCGCACCGTTGCCGAGCGCTCTGCGGCTTATCGCTATGAACGTTTGATGCAACGTTACGTCGGCGAGCAGGTCTATGTCAGGGGCGTGCCTGCCGCCGAGCGCCGCCGCAAGGAAGCGGAAGTTTATTATGCAGCGCCGGTTCCGTCGGCCGGGGGGACTTTGGAACTCGATCCGTCGATCGAATTGCCGAAATGGTACACCGAAACGGAATGGCATCTGATGCCGGGCGGCTGGGACGGTTACGACTTGATGGGCATCACGATGGGATCGGGTGTCGGGCCGTACGTCTTTGCCCGCGGGGGGTATGCGGCCGTGGAGGCCAATGACGACATCCGCCAGCAGCGCGTGGACGTGGTGAAGCAGTTCCCGAAGAAATCCTATGGCCGCATCTACGAACCGGGTTGCGGCGGCACAAGCACGCTCTATGCCGTGCACAAGACCTTTCCCGAAGCCGAACTGATTGGGAGCGACTATTCGCCGCATCTCCTTCGGCAAGGCCTGCTCAGCGCGGATAAACTGGGGTTCAAGGTCACATTGAAACAGCGCGACGCCGCCGATACGCGCGAGCCGTCGGAGTCAATGGACGGCGTTATCATGTACGCGTTGCAGCATGAAATGCCGATCGACGTAAACATTGCCGCGCTCAAAGAGGCGTTTCGCATTCTCAAACCCGGCGGCGATCTTGTGATGAGCGACCCTCCGCCGTTCGCGGCGGTCGATCCGTTGCAGGCGGTTGTCCTCGATTGGGATACCGATCACCGCGACGAGCCATACTTCTCCATCACCCGCGAATACGAATGGGAAAAGGTGATGAAGGACATTGGGTTTGTGAACACGGAAGCCTATGCGCTCGGAGCCCAAGGCTATCCGTGGATCGTGCGCGGCAGTAAACCGCTCTAAGACCTATCGGCCAAATCAAACGACAACGGGAGACCGGCGATGGTGAAGCCGCCGAAACAACCATACACGGGCGACGAAATGATGGACAACGTCATCCGCATGAACGCCGAATTGATGTCGGAGGTTTGGATTCTGAGGGACCGCGTGACGATCCTCGAGCACATGTTGCAGGAAAAGGGGATCGTCGAACGTAAAGCACTGGATGATTTTGTCCCTTCGGGAGATTTGGCCAAGGAACTGCTGAACGAGCGCGACGCCCTGGTCGAACGGGTTGTCGGCGGAGCGTGGATGCAAGGCTTCTCCGTCGAAAGCCTCGTGGAAAAGGCCAAGAAATAGCGAAGTCCTCATACCGAAGCCGCAGGGTTTAAGGGGAAGCGCGATGACAAATCAATCGGACGGTAAGTCCGACGACAGTGTGTTGCCGACGGATGTCGCGTTCGGGTGGGGCCTCGGCACGCTTGGAATTGCGGCTTTGTTCAATGCCGTCAACGTTCTCGCCCTCAACTACATGACAAACGTTCTTGGCATCGGGGCCGCCGTTGCCGGTTTGATGATTGCCGCATCGAAAATTTACGATGCCGTGACTGACCCGTTGATGGGCGTCATTAGCGACCGTGTTTCGCATCGCCTCGGCCGACGCAGGCCTTTTCTTTTGATTGGCGGAGGGTGTTTGGCGGTAGGAGCGCTTGTCCTGTTCTCAATTCCGGCGATCGTACCGCCTGAGGCGGTCACTTGGTACATGGGCTTCGCGCTGATTTTCTACGCGACGGCCTACACCGTCTACAACGTGCCTTACATGGCGATGCCGGCCGAGATGACCGACAGCTATCACGAGCGGACCCGCTTGATATCGTACCGCGTCCAGAACGTGGCCGTCGCCAATATCACCGCCAATGCCGCCGGTCCGGCGGTGATCGCAAGCTTCGCGAGCGCCGCCATGGGGCACGCATTTCTCGGCATGATTTTGGCGGTCGTCGTTTTGAT
>JAGREB010000350.1 GCA_020446775.1 Paracoccaceae bacterium | reverse complement strand
ATCGAGCGGTCGAGCAGGATGATGAGTCCTGAAATAAAATTCGACGCGATTTGCTGTAATCCGAAGCCCAAACCCACGCCGAGCGCACCGCCAAATACGGCAAGCGCGGTCAGGTCGACGCCCATCACCTGCAGCAACAGCAGGAAAATGACGACGAATACGCCGATTTCAAATAACTTCGCGATGACTTCGCGGGTACCGACGTCGAGCGCCTGATTGCCGCGAATGACGCGTTGCCCCGTATCGTTCGACGCCCGGCCGAGCCAGAACAAGATAATGCCGAACACGACGGTGCGCGCGACCGCGTAAACGGTAAATCTGATGTTCCCGATCTCGACCGAAAGGGAATCGAGATACGACACCACCCCGCCCAGCCACCCGAGCATGTAAAGGATAGCGATAGGGATACCGACCCACTTAAGCAGGAAAATTACGGACGTGTTCGACACAAAATGGTCGGCGATACGATACACGAGCGCGAGAATCGCAAATCCCTGCGCCAAACGAACCAGCCAGGCCTGACCGAGGAGATCGGCGGTTACCGGCGTCGCCAAACCCAGCGTCGCGGCGCACATGATGGGAAACAGTAGGCCGCGGGCCCCATAGAGGGCGTTCCTGAAATCGGCGAACGCGCCGGTTTGAGGGGTTGCCGGCAAGAAGGCCAAGCGGGCCGAAATCAACCGTGAAATCATCGCCGCGACGATCAAAGACGCCGCGACCACAAGCGCCTGGACATAAAACGCCGCGCTGGAGAACTGGCCGATGGCCTGGGCCGTTGTCGTTTCGAATGTGGCTAGTAGTTGCTCCAAAAGCCGCGCGCTCCGCACGTTGGGGAACAGGAATAACTACGCTTGGTTGATTATCCTTAGAGTCGATGGAAAGGCAGACTATGGCAACCCCTATTCTGGATATCTGACCCGACATTGCTGAACCGACATTGCAGTCACCGCTGGCCCAAGGGTGAAAGCTCGCCTAACATCCGCGCAACTCTTGCCGCGGGGATATCGATTCATGGCGTCTTTAAGCTCGGTTATCGCGTTCTTTCAGCAGGGCCGCTTGCAGGAAGCGGCAGCCGCGGTCGACGAAATCCTGGCGCAGGACCCGACCAATGCCCTTGCCCTAAACGTGGCAGGTGCAATCGTGATGACCGCCGGAAACGCCGAAAACGCGGAAGCGCTGTGGCGAGCCGCGATCGCGTACAATCCCAACCTGCCCGAAGCGCACAACAATCTGGGCGCGCTGTTGCACGATTCGGGCCGGTTCGCGGACGCTGAAACGACGTTGCAGGCGGCTCTGGCGATCCAGGACACGAATTCGGCCGCACACTACAATTTGGGCCGCGTGTATATGGCGCAGGCGAAACTGGACGAGGCGGAAAAATCCTTCCAGCGCGCACTTGCGCTTAGACCGGATTATCCCGAAGCGTTGATCAATCTCGGATTGACGGCACGCGACCGCGGACAATTCGAGCAAGCCGAACAAGCGTTACGCGAAGCACTGCGGCTCGCGCCCGATTATCGCGAAGCGCGTTGGAATTTGGCTTTGGTTCTTTTGGCGCGCGGCAATTATGCCGAGGGCTGGCCGCTCTACGACACACGCGACCAGTTGCCGCCGGGAGCCAGACCGCCGGATCCGGACGGATTCACCGCCTCGGAATGGCATGGTGAACCATTAAATGGCAAATCGATCATCGTCCTGCGTGAACAAGGTTTGGGCGATGAAATCATGTGCGCG
>JAGREB010000349.1 GCA_020446775.1 Paracoccaceae bacterium | reverse complement strand
CATCAGTTCGACGAAATTGCAGGGCTTATGGCGCGCGTCCAACTGGAACTTGAGTATTTCGTCCCAACCGTCCTTCACCGCGCCGTTGGACCCGGGTAGCGCGAATAGATACGTGCCGTTCGCCACACCCGCCGTTGCGCGCGATTGAACCGTGGACGTGCCGATATTCTTCCAACTGATCCAACGAAACAGCTCGCCGAAGCCGGGGATTTCCTTTTCGCAAACCTGCTGGAACGCTTCCGGCGTCACGTCGCGGCCGGTGACTCCGGTGCCGCCGCTGGTGATCACGCAGTCGACACCGGGGTCGTCGACCCATTGGCGCAGCTGAGCGACGATCTTCGGCACGTCATCGGTCAGGATTGTGCGCGCGGCGACCTTGTGGCCCGCCTGCGATATCCGGTCGGCAAGAATTTGTCCCGAGGTGTCGGTTTCCAGCGTGCGCGTATCCGACACCGTCAGCAACGCGATGTTGACGGGGATGAAGGGCTTGGTTTCGTCGATACGGCTCATGAGATTTTTCTTCTTATATGGTCACGCCAAGATCGGCGAGTTTGTACCTGATGGCCAACAGGTCCCGCCACGCGAGGCGTTTTTGCTGCGGCGATCGTAACAGATACGCCGGATGGAACGTCGCCATCGTCGGAATTGCATTGCTAAGGCCCGGCGACGCGTAGTCGAACCATTTACCGCGCAACTTGGTAATGCCTTGCGCATTGCCGAGCATCGTGGTCGCGGACGGGCCACCGAGAAGGATCAGGAGTTTCGGCGCAAGTAGCTCGATATGCCGGCGCACGAACGGCAAACAGATCGCCACTTCCTCCGACGTCGGTTTGCGATTGCCGGGCGGCCGCCAGAACACGATGTTCGTAATATACGCGTTCTTGGCACGGTCGAGGCCGACCGAATCAAGCATGCGATCGAGCAATTTGCCCGACACGCCGACAAACGGCAGGCCCTGCCGGTCCTCATCCTCACCGGGCGCTTCGCCGATGATCATCACGGGTGAATCCAGTGCGCCGTCGGCAAACACGGTTTTGCTCGCGAATGTTTTGAGCGCGCAACCATCGAACCCTTCGACGGCGGATCTCAGGTCCGCGAGCGAATTGCACGCACCGGCGATTTCCGCAGCCCCCATGGCGACCGGTGAATCGGACAATACCGCGGGCGTGGCTGCCGCAACGGGGCGCGGCGGAACTGTTGGCCGTGCGACTGGCGCGGCGACAGCGGCGTTTTGAGATGACGCGGCGATTACCGCCGGGCCTTTGTAACGGTCGACCGGCGCGTCACCGATGGTTTCGTCGACGCCGGCGTCGAGATGCCACCGCATAAGCGCACCGACGTTTTCGGGCGACGCGTGCACGTTTTGTGTACTCATTCAGGAAGTTTGGCCGGGTTCGCACACCGACTCAAGCCGGGAACGCCGGGTCAGTTTTTTCCCGAGGGCGGCGAATACGTATAGTCGCTGAGCGCGGCCTCGGCCGCAGCGGCACGCTTGAAAAACCACGCCAGAAACCAAATCATCACCGGTATTGCCGCGACGCCGGAAATCTCCAACATCATGGGCAGGTTGTTTTCGCTCCAGCGGATCGGCAGGACGTCGAGCCCTTCCAACATGCTCGCGCACATCTTGATCACGCCGAACGCGCCCACCGCGACCAGCACGCCGAGCGTGCACGCGAAGAGGACGGTGGCGACTGCGGCAAAAAGCTTGGAACTGTTCAACGGAGCGGCGTCCTTGGCGCAAAGTGTGTCGTGCGGCGGTGTTATAATGTCAGGAAACGCGAATTTCCAGGCCATTAGACTATACCGGCAGCGTCCGCGAACACCTCGAATTCGGCCTGAACTATTGAAAATATTGGCTTTCCGCCCCTTGGACCTCGCCGTCCAGAGGGATATACCAAAGGTTCGCCCCGCAACCGCGGGGCGGTAGGGCAACCAGGTCAAGGGTCGCGGTATGGATCGGGAAGCGATGCATTTCGACGTGGTGGTCGTCGGCGCCGGGCCCGCCGGCTTGTCGGCAGCCATCCGCCTCAAGCAGCTCGCCGCCGCCGCCGAAAAAGAACTGTCGGTTTGCCTGATCGAGAAAGGTTCCGAGATCGGCGCCCACATCCTATCGGGCGCGGTAGTCGATCCGATCGCGCTCAACGAGTTGATCCCCGATTGGAAAGACAAAGGCGCACCGCTGAATACGCCGGTCGGCGAAGACCGGCTCCTGCTGCTTTCGGAATCCGGCTCGACCCGCCTGCCCAATATCCTGATGCCGCCGCTGATGAGCAATCACGGCTGTTATATTGTCAGCCTGGGCAACGTCTGCCGCTGGCTCGGACAACAAGCGGAAGCGCTTGGCGTGGAAATCTATCCGGGGTTCGCGGCCGCAGAGGTTCTCTACGATGAAAACGGCGCGGTCGCCGGCGTCGCGACCGGCGACATGGGCATCGGCCGCGACGGCGAGAAAACCGCGAACTACGAACCGGGCATCGAATTGCGCGCCAAATACACACTGATCGCCGAAGGCGTGCGCGGGTCGCTGGCCAAAGAACTGATCGCGAAATACGAACTCGGCAAGGACAGCGACGTGCCGAAGTTCGGCATCGGGATCAAAGAACTTTGGGAAATCGATCCCGCCAAACACAAACCGGGGCAAGTCACCCATACGATGGGCTGGCCGCTCGACAGTTCCACCGGCGGCGGCTCGTTCATGTACCACCTGGAAAGCAACCAAGTCGCGATTGGGTTTGTCGTTCACCTGAATTATAGCAACCCCTATTTGTCGCCGTTCGACGAATTCCAACGCTTCAAGCATCATCCGGCGGTGCAGCCGGTCCTCGAGGGCGGCCGGCGCATCGCTTACGGCGCCCGCGCGATTACCGAAGGCGGCCTGCAATCGATCCCGAAACTTACGTTCCCCGGCGGCGCGCTGATCGGTTGTTCGGCGGGCTTCGTCAACGTGCCGCGCATCAAGGGCAGTCACAACGCCATGAAAAGCGGCATGCTTGCCGCCGAAGCCGCCTTTGCCGCGCTTGGCGCCAACCGCGCCAACGACGAACTTGTCGCGTACGCCACATCCGTCAAAGACAGCTGGATCCACAAGGACCTGAAGAAAGTCCGCAACGTCAAACCGCTGCTCAGCAAGTTCGGTCTCTTCTTCGGGATGGGGCTGGGCGGCATCGACATGTGGATGAACCAGCTTGGGATCGGTTTACCGTTCACCATGAAACACGGCAAACCCGACTATGCCAGCCTCAAGCCGGCGTCTGCGTGCAAACCGATTGCTTATCCCAAGCCGGACGGGAAGATATCGTTCGACAAGCTTTCGTCGGTATTTATCTCCAATACCAACCACGAGGAAAATCAGCCGGTCCACCTGAAACTGAAGGACGCGGCGGTCCCGATTGGAACCAACCTTCCGAAATGGGATGAACCGGCCCAGCGATATTGCCCGGCGGGCGTCTACGAGGTGGTTGACAGCGAGGACGGCAGCGGCGCAAAGCGCTTTCAGATCAACGCCCAAAATTGTGTCCACTGCAAGACGTGCGACATCAAAGACCCCAGTCAGAACATCAATTGGACAGTCCCCCAGGGCGGGGGCGGCCCCAATTACCCCAATATGTAAGCGCTTATCCGCGCCGCGAACCTTGCACGGATGTCACGCTGCAAAAGCGTGCGCGGCGGCGGCTGAACAGGTAACATTCATATTATGACGATTCGCTCCGCATTCATGATCGCGGTTTTCACCACCGCGCTGGCCAGCCCCGCGATGACCGCCACGGGAAGCGGCAAGGACGACAAAGAGGTCGGCCTCGCTGCGGCGATCCTGGCCGCGCGTCACGCGCAATATGAAACCGATCCGTCCGCGGCCACCGGTTATCTGGAACGGGCGCTTGAACTCGACCCGACCAATTCCGATTTGTTGCGCGATTCCTATTTCATCGCCGCGCAAGCCGGGGATTTCGCAGTCGCCGTGCCGTCGGCCAAGCGGTTCATGAGCGTGACGCAGTCGCAGCGCTCGAGCGCGCCGCTGGTGATCGCGGTCGACTATTACAAGAAGGGCGAATTCGACAAAGCCTGGGCGGCAATCGAGAACATCTCGGGCCAAGGCCCGGTCGCGAGCGGCTTGCCGATGATCCGCGCTTGGGCGCAAGCGCCGATTACATCCGCGGATACCGTGCTGTCGGAGCTCGCGCCGTATCAGGTGCGTGACGCCACGTCCGAAATTTTCCATCTCATGAGCGGAATGCTGAATGAGTTCTACGGCCGCAATGAAGATGCGCTGATTCACTATGATGCGATGTTGGTCCGTGGCGAACGACTCAGCCTGTCCACCGTGCGCTTGCTCGCGGCCGGATTTCATCGGCTCAAACAACCCGACAAGTTGAACGCGCTGCTCCAGTTGTATCGTCAGAATCAAGTCGGATCGTTCGATACCGATGACTTCCTGAAAGCCTTCGCCGATCCAAAATACGCGCCGGCAAAGATGACGCCGGCGGACGGCATGGCCGAGGCGCTGTTCCTGACCGCACAAACGATGCTGCAAGGGTCGACCAATAGTTTTTCGAGCCAGATCGCGCTCGTGTACGGGCAGATGGCGCTGTACCTCAATCCCGACTTGGACATCGCGCGTTGGATCATCGGCGCGACCGCGGCCGGCCGAAGCGCCTACGATCAATCGAACAAGATTCTCGAAGGCATCGGGCGCAACGATCCGGGTTATATCGCCGCGCAACTTCAGATCGCGGACAATCTCGAGCGCCAGGGCAAAAAAGGCGACGCTTTGGGCAAGCTGCAGGCATTGGCGAAACTCCGCTCGGATTTGCCCGAAGCTCAAATCTCGATCGGCGACTTGCTGCGGCGCGACGAAAAGTTCGCCGAAGCGGTGGCGGCTTATGATCGCGCGTTCAAACTCTATCCGAATGGCGATCCCGCGAATTGGATTCTGTATTACACCCGCGGCATTGCGCTTGAACGGTCCAAGAACTGGACGCGCGCCGAAGCCGATTTCAAGCGCGCGTTGGAACTCAATCCGGACGACCCGTCGGTCCTCAACTATCTCGGATATTCGTGGCTCGACCGGAACGAAAACCTGGCCGAAGCCCGCCGCCTGATCGAAGCCGCCTATCAAAAACGCCCCGACGAAGGGTCGATTGTCGATAGCCTGGGCTGGGTGATGTACATGACCGGGGAATACGATAAAGCGGTCGTGCAGCTGGAGAAAGCGGTCGAGTTGAATCCGTCCGATCCGACCATCAACGAACACCTCGGCGATGCGTACTGGAAAGTCGGCCGCCGCAACGAGGCACGGTTCCAGTGGCGGCGCGCTTTGAGCCTCGCCGAAGAGGAAAGCCAAAAGACAGCGATCCGCACCAAGCTGGATCAAGGCCTCGCCCAGAACTGAACGGACCCGGCCGGCGCGCGCCGGCGCGTTGACGCCATGACGATCCGCCTCGCCGGCTTCGCGCCCGCCAAGATCAATCTGTTCCTTCACGTCACCGGAAAGCGCGCCGACGGTTACCATCTGCTCGACTCGTTGGTCGCGTTTGTCGATATCGGCGACCGCTTGATCGCAACGGACGCGCCCGACTTTTCGCTCGATATCACCGGCCCCTACGCCGCAATGCTGGACGCCGGGCCCGAAAATCTAGTGCTCAAGGCAGCGCGGTTCGTCGCGCGCCATGCGGGGACAAAGAATGGCGCGGCATTCGTACTGGAAAAAAATCTCCCGGTCGCCTCCGGCATCGGCGGCGGCTCGTCCGATGCGGCAACGGCAATGCTACTGGTGCGGAAATTGTGGAATGTATCGGCGAGTTTCGACGATACGGTGCTTGCCGCTGAATTGGGCGCCGACGTCCCCGTGTGTTTGAAACGGCGTCCGATGCGCATGAACGGAATCGGCGAAACGTTGCAATTCTACGATGGGCTGCCACAGACGTTCATCATCTTGGCCAATCCCGGCGTGCCGTTATCGACCAAGGATGTCTTTCAACGCTTTCGCATGACGCGTTCATCCGTACGCGAGGAAATTCCGGTGTCGTTCTCCACCGCGGAACAACTGGTCCAGTTTCTAACGACGACCCAAAATGATCTGGCCGGTCCCGCAGTCGAAGCCGTACCGGCGATCGGCGATGTCGTGACGGCGCTGCGCGAAATTCCGGGATGCCTGACGGCACGATTGTCGGGATCGGGCCCCACCTGTTTCGGACTGTTCGCCACCGCCGAGGCAGCCTTTTCCGGCGCGGCGGAACTCAGCGCCAAGCAGCCGAATTGGTGGGTTCAAGCCGGGCAACTGGGCACGTTCCCCGACACGAACCCGTGAACGGGCGGATTTGGACGGGACCAGGGGTTGATTAGGTCTCGGCCCGCCCTAAAAATACCCCACCGTGGACAACCACTTCATGTAGATTGAGCGTCATGTTGAACCTGTGCCGGGCCATCTGCGTTCTCGCCAGCGTCACGGCTTTGACCGTGATGTCTGCGGCCCATGCGCAAAACTTCACGCGCAGCGTTGAGACCGAGAATAGCCGGGCGACACTGTTGATCGCGCGGACATCGGCCGCACCCGGTTCGACGGTATGGGCCGCCCTTAAGCTCGAACTTGCGCCGGGCTGGCATACCTACTGGCGTAATCCCGGCGATTCAGGATTGCCGGGCGGTGTCTCTTGGACGCTTCCGGAAGGGATGACAAACGGCGAGATCGCCTGGCCGGCGCCCGAGCGGGCCCCCTATGGACCGCTGATGAATTTCGGTTTCCATGACCAGGTCATTTTGCCGGTCCCGCTGACCGTTTCCTCCGGCGCGCCGACCGGCATGAACGTGATCCGCGCCGACGCCAATTGGCTGGTCTGCGCCGACGTCTGCATTCCCGATCAAGCGACGCTGGAAATCCCGTTCGCCGTCGGTGTCGACGGTACACCCCCGCCGACGGGCGACGCCGATGAAATTGCCGCAGCGATCGAAAAAATTCCGCTTGCGATTGAAGGGCCCGTGACGATCGCCCGGGCCGGCGACGAATGGCGCGTGGACGCCGACCTCGGCGAAAAATTGGCGGTCAGCGATGCGTTCTTTTTCCCCAACGACGGCGGCGTGATCGAAAACGTCGCGCCGCAGACATTCGAGGTGGCGGGTTCGCATCTGAAAATGTCGATCAAGGCCGACACGTTCACGCAAGACCTGCCTGCGTCGGTCGCGGGCGTCGTCGCGCTCGAAACCGTGGACGGCCTTCGCGCGCTATCGATCTCCGCCCCGGTCACGGTCACGGTGACGGCGGCCGCGCCGGAACCGCTCGCCGCGCCGGCCACGGACGTCGGTCTCATCGCGGCGCTGGCGTTCGCGTTTCTCGGCGGGCTGATCCTGAATTTGATGCCGTGCGTGCTGCCGGTTCTGGCGATGAAAGCCATGTCGCTGGCCAAGGGCAGCGAACACGCCAAACGCGACGGCTTGGCCTATACCGCAGGCGTCATGGTGACGTTCGGTGTTCTCGCTGGCGTGTTGGGCGTATTGCGCCAGAGCGGCACGCAATGGGGTTGGGGGTTCCAGCTGCAGGAACCTTTATTCGTCTGTGTGATGGCGGCGATCGTTCTTTGCCTTGGCTTGATGCTGTCGGGTGTATTCACCTTCGGCGGCGGCGTCATGGGCGTGGGCCAATCGCTGACCGCGCGCGGCGGGGCGTCGGGCGCCTTTTTCACCGGCGCGCTCGCGGTAGTGGTGGCGACTCCCTGCACCGCGCCGTTCATGGGCACGGCAATGATCTATGCCCTCACCCAGCCGATGGCCGTTACGGTCATGGTGTTCGAAGCGCTGGCGCTCGGCATGGCGACGCCGTTCCTGGCCGTGAGCACCGTTCCCGCCTTCGCCCGCGCGTTGCCGAAGCCAGGCGCGTGGATGGACACTTTCAAACAGGTTCTCGCCTTCCCGATGTACGCTACGGCCGCGTGGCTGGTGTGGGTGATGGCGCAACAGCTGGGGCCCGACGGCTTGGCGGCGGCGTTCGCGGTCCTGGTCCTGACGGCATTTTCAGCATGGGCCTTGGGCCGCGTGCAAAGCGCCGGACGTGCGGGTGGCGCCGCGGCCGCGGGGCTGGTCGCGATGCTCGGCATCGTCGCGCTGATCCCCCAGATCGCCAACTCGTCGCCGCCGATGACGGCGGCCCCGGTGATGGCGGTCGATCAGGAACTCGCGGTCGAACCCTATTCGGCTGAACGGTTGGCCACGCTGCGCAGGCAAAACCGGCCGGTGTTCGTCAACTTCACGGCCGCATGGTGCATTACTTGTCTGATGAACGAACGGGTGGCGCTGTCGCGGCCGGCGGTGATCGAAGCCATGGCGGCGGCCGACGTCGCCTACCTGAAAGGCGACTGGACCAACCGCGACGCAGCGATTGGAGCCGCGCTTGCATCGTATGGCCGCAGCGGCGTGCCACTATACCTCTACTTTGCCGCGGGGGCCGATAAGCCGTTGATTTTACCTCAAATCCTGACCCCGGACGCGGTCATCGACGTGGTCCGGGACGACAGCGCCGCCAGGGTTGCGGGCGGCTAGCCTCCTGGCCTATTGTGCCGCGCTTTTCGCGGGGCGGACGCTGGTCCGGCCCCCATTCTCAAAGCCCTGCTGGGGCGTCGCCAAGCGGTAAGGCACCGGTTTTTTTTATTGTCATTCCCAGGTTCGAATCCTGGCGCCCCAGCCAACCTCCCGAACGATCGCTGCATCTCCGACTTTCGAGTAAGAAAGTGCACCTTTCTGGGCGGAAAGCGCCTTC
>JAGREB010000348.1 GCA_020446775.1 Paracoccaceae bacterium | reverse complement strand
AATTTCGGACCGGACCCGGAAAGCCATGCGACGGTGGACCATGTCGCCGGCGAAATCGCGAACGCATTTGATGGGTCAATCGAACGCGGCGCCAGCGATCCGGCGATGAAAGAAGCCGTGGTTTTGCGCCTGGACAACACGAAGGCAAAGGCGCAGCTCGGCTGGCGTCCAATTTGGCCGCTTGAGAATGCACTCGAACAGACAGCCGCGTGGTATAAAGCCGCTCGCACGAACTCGAATATGGCCAATGTCACGGCCGCGCAAATCGACCAGTATTTGAAACAGCTGTCCTGAATTCACATATGGCGAATCAGCTGGAAATATCCGCCTTGCCGCTCGGCGGCCTCGCGTTGATCTCACGCCTTCCGTGGGTCGATGAGCGCGGATCGTTCGAGAAGCTATTTGCGCGCGACGTGTTGACCGATGCCGGGTTCGATCAACCGGTCGCACAAATCAATCTTTCGGAAACGCGCATGAAGGGTGCGATCCGCGGGCTGCATTTTCAAAAGCCGCCGGCATGCGAGGACAAAATCGTCATTTGCCTGTCAGGCGAAGTATTCGATGTCGCCGTGGATTTGCGGCGAAACTCACCGACTCTCTTGCGCTGGCACGGTGAAACCCTAACCGCCGGAAAGAAAGCCGCGATTTTCATTCCAAAGGGCTTCGCGCACGGCTTTCAAGTCCTGAGCGACGAGTGCAGACTGCTCTATATCCATTCGCACGCTCACGCCCCCGACGCCGAAGGCGGCCTCCATTACGCCGATCCAAAACTAAAAATCTCCTGGCCGCTTGCGCCGACCGTTGTCTCGGACCGGGACAAAGCGTGGCCTTATATCGGCGCGGACTTCAGCGGGTACGAGCCATGAAGTGCAGGAGTTGCGGCGCGGCAACCGGGCACACGGTGCTTGATCTCGGCGCGTCGCCGCCGTCAAACGCAATCCTTTCGCAAGCGGATCTGTCGCGCCCGGAAACGTGGCTACCGTTGCGGATTTGGCTTTGCGAGACATGTTTGCTTGTTCAAACCGAAGACTTCGCCGCGCCCGACACGCTGTTCCACTCCGAATACCCCTATTTGAGTTCGTATTCGCGCAGCTGGCTCGACCATGCCGAACGTTTCGCGGACATGGCGAGAACGCGGTTCAACGTGGGTCACGACAGCTTCGTCGTCGAAATCGGCGCCAACGACGGGTACCTACTGCAATACTTTCAGCAGGCCGGCATCCCATGCCTTGGAATCGAACCCACATCCGCGGCCGCGGAAATTGCCAAAGCAAAGAATCTCGACATTGAAGTCGCTTTTTTTGGCCGTGAGACTGCGCAACGCCTGAGTTCGCAGGGCCAGTTGGCCGATCTGATCGTTACCAACAACGTCTTCGCCCACGTTCCCGATATCGACGATTTTCTTGCAGGAATTTCAACGATCCTAAAGCCCGGCGGCGTGGTCAGCATTGAAGTGGCCCACCTCCTCTCGCTGGTTCGCGAAAACCAGTTTGACACCGTTTACCACGAACATTTTTCGTATTGGTCGCTGGCTGCGGCAGAGAATGCGCTTTCGAAACAAAACCTAACGGTATTCGATGTCGAATTGCTGCTGACACACGGCGGCAGCCTCAGAATTCTGGCACAGCATGCGAACGGACCTCAAAAACCGGGTCCGAGCTTAGCCCACGTTCGCCAACAGGAAGCCGACGCGGGCCTCCATTCGGCAGCCGGTTATGACCTTATGCAATCCCGCGCCGTTGCGGCGAAAAACGAATTGCTGACTTTTTTGTTGGATAAAAAGAAGGCCGGAGAAAGCGTTTGCGCCTATGGCGCCGCTGCCAAAGGAAACACGCTTTTGAATTTCGCCGGTGTCCGGCCAGACCTGGTATCGTGGGTCGGCGACGCAAACCCCATGAAACAGGGCCGTTTTCTCCCGGGAAGCCGGATTCCGATCGTCTCGGAGGCGCAAATTCGGCAGGATAAACCCAATTGGATTCTCATCCTGCCGTGGAACATCAAAGACGAGATCATCTCTCAGCTTGATTACGCCCGCGGTTGGAACGCCAAGTTCGTCACCGCAATTCCGCGCTTGGAGATTCACGCGTGAGCGAACAAGAATCCAAAAGCCTGATTCGTTATACCCAGCCTTCGATCGGCGATCTTGAGGTTGCCTACGCGACCGACGCCGTGAAAAACGGATGGGGCGCGCATTTCAACGACTACCTGGTGAAATTCGAGGAACATGCCCGATCCTTCGTCGGAACCCAGCACGCCATCGCGACATCGAGCTGTACCGGCGCTATTCACCTGGGTTTGGCCGCTTTGGGCATCGGTCGGGGCGATGAGATCATCATCGCTGACGCAAATTGGATTGCTTCGGTAGCGCCTGTCGTACATCTGGGCGCCACACCGGTTTTCGTCGATATCGATGCCACGACCTGGTGTCTCGTGCCGGAGGCTGTTGAAAAAGCGATTACACCGCGCACGAAAGCGGTAATCGCGGTGCACTTGTACGGAAACCTATGCGCAATTGACCGCCTGAGCGATCTCTGCCGCCGCCACAACATTGCATTGATCGAAGATTGCGCCGAGGCAATCGGGTCGCAATGGCGCGGCGAACAGGTCGGCCGGTTCGGGCGGTTCTCGGTTTTCTCGTTTCACGGCACGAAAACGGTGACCACGGGCGAAGGCGGCCTGCTGGCAACCAACGACGATGCCCTCGCGGAACGGGTTCGCATGCTCAATAACCATGGTCGCGCCGCAGGTGAAACCAAGCAATTCTGGGCGAGTGAAGTCGGTTACAAGTACAAGATGTCGAACGTTCAAGCCGCAATCGGCTGTGCGCAACTGGAGCGCGTCGACGAATTGATTGCCGCAAAGCGCAAGGTGTTCCAGGTTTACGCGGATGGCCTAGCGCACTTGCCACACATTACATTCAATCCCGAGCCGCAGGGCACGCGGAACGGCTACTGGATGCCGACGGTGGTTTTCGATCGGAAAGCGGGCGTCACGCGCGAGCAATTGATGGCCGCGTTCAAGGCGCAAAATATCGACGCCCGGCCTTTCTTTTACCCGTTGAGTTCTTTGCCGATGTTCAACGCCTGCCCACAGAATACCGTCAGCTACGACATTCCCGCGCGCGCGATCAATCTACCAAGCTCGCCGCATATGCCGGAAGCCGACCAACAGCGTGTGATCGACGTTCTCGAAAATTTCAGCGCCAAGTGAGCCTTAGAGCAGCTTGTCGACCTTGGCCGCGATGGCCGCGACCTCGCCGGCGGTGGCGTCGGACACTTCCGCATACTCCGTGAAGCGTTCGGGGACCTTGATGGTAGCGTCGATGCCCATCTGCTCGGAAACACTGGCCGCACCTTGTGCGTTCTTGGGCGGCGATGGGTCGAGCAGCATCGCCTGCCCCGACCGATTGATGATGACGTCGGACCATGGCTGAACGCGGGTCATGATCGCCCACTCGATTTCCTGCCAATTGGTGGGGTCGACGTCGGGACCGACCACGACGACCAGTTTGGCGGTGCGCGACCAGCGCCCTTGGGCGCCCCACACGGCATGCAAAACGTATTTGCCAAATTCAGGATGCGGCTTTTTAGCACCGTCGACTTTCAGCTGCACGATGTAACACATGTTTGGCGTGACGACGACGTTCTTGACCTCGGGGATCTTGCGTTCCAGATCGCTGAACAGTTCGCCCTCGATGGTCATAACGCCGAGATAGACGTGGTCGAACGGCGGCACCATTTCCATGGTCGAATACCAAAACGGATCCTTGCGGTGGGTGATGCAACCGACGCGCATGATCGGCAAGATGTGGGCGCGGTCGTAGTACCCGACCGGATTCGAATGCCAGCCGATTGGCTCCTGCTCGCCCGGAATCATTTCGCCTTCGATCACGTACTCGGCGGTCGCCGGAACTTCGAGGTCGACCGTTTCGCATTTGACCAGATCGACCGGCGCGCCGCGCAGCCCGCCCGCAAACTCAAACTCATCGGCAGTGCTGGCCAAACCGGTCGCCGCGGCGATGTGGATGGACGGATCGCACATGAAGGCACATGCCACTTGCAACCGCTTGCCGGCCGCGTTCGCCTTGGCGATATGCATTCCAATTCCCGACATCGGCGGATTCCACCAGAAAAATCCTGCCAGATCGGCCTTGGCGCGGGCCGGATCGTATTTTCCGCCGAGCGGGTGCGATGCATCGACGAAACTCGTCAAACGATACCAGCCGACATTGCGCACGCCGGTATCGATGTCTTTGGTTATGACGACCGCGCCCGTGATATAGGCCGCCCCTTCCTTGCCGAACCAAATGTTGGGCAAATCACGCGCGATATCGACATCGTGGACGACCACATCCTTGCAGGGCGCTTCGCTCGCGTTGACAATACGCGGCTTGTGCCACTTGGTTGAATCGGCAGCGATACGGGCGTGCTTGTTGCGCGCTTCTTCCCAGGATTCGCACTCGAGCGCCATGGCGACACGGCGGCGCGATCCGAAAATATTGAACAGCGTTCGCACGCCATCGGTGCCGATACCTTGCACCTTGTTCAAGATCAAAGCGGGCGGGTCCGATTTAGTGTGCAGCAAGCGCATCAGCGCCTGAAGCTCGGTGTCGTCGCGCCGGCCGGCAAGAGGAACGTCGATATGCTTGAGTTGATTGTCTTGTTCCAGGCGTTTTACGTACGCCCGTATGTCTTGATACGGCATTCGCCCCTTCCTCCGAATAAACCGATATTTCCGACCCCGTGCCATGGGTCCGGGCCGCCCAACCGGCGATCTGTGAAAAAATTAGCACCGGCGCAACATCAAAACATAGCGGATTGATATCGCGGTGCGCGTATCGGTCAAATTTAAGAAACGCGAATAAGCCCAGGCCCATCGGCTCGATTCCCGGTTCGGCGGCTGCCCGCATCGCCAACAAGAATTCATGATTCGCTTTTTGGCCGCGTTAAATTGTGATCAATTCGAGCGAATCGTGCATTTGGAGAGGCGTCATGGCTGAAATGAAGAAGTCCGCGATCGTTACGGGGTCTGCAACGGGGGTCGGCGCGGCGGCAGCCATTATGCTGGCCGAGCGCGGTTGCAACGTGGTGGTCAATTATACCAAGAGCAAAGCCGAAGCCGAGCAAACCGCGGAAGTGTGCCGCGCCAAAGGCGTTGACGCGCTGGTATGTCAAGGCGACGTCAGCGACAACAATGCGTGTTTGGCGATGGTCGACGCGGCCGCAAGCCGTTGGGGCCGCATTGATTACCTGATCAATAATGCGGCGAAGACGAAATTCGTTCCTTACCGCAAGCTCGAAGATCTGACAGGGAACGATTTCATTGAGATCTACCGAGTCAACGTCGTGGGTTCATACCAAATGATCAAGGCCGTGGTCCCACACATGAAAAAGCAAGGCCGCGGCGCCATCGTCAACACATCGTCGATCGGCGGCGTGACCGGGATCGCGTCTTCGATGGCTTACGCCGCCAGCAAAGCCGCCCTCAACATGCTGACGAAATCGATGGCATTGGCGCTGGGCCCGGAAATTCGAATCAACGCCATCGCTCCTGGCGCCATCCAAACCCGCTGGCTGAAAGGCGGGTTGGGCGACGAGCAATACGAGGCGCTTTTATCGGCTGCCTCCGCCGCCGCGCCCCTAAAACTGGTCCCAAACTCCGAACAGATTGCCGAAGCGCTGGTCTGGTTTCTCGAAGGCGCCAGCGTTGTCACGGGCGAAGTATTACTGGTGGATGCAGGCGTGCACTGCGGGCAATTACCGGCCGCCTACGACAATCCTCAACCCAAATCCGGCGCACGTTAATAGCAACTTCCGCTACTCATGATGCTGGCAGGCCGGATACGGCCCGGATTGCGCGAAACCGTCTGGATGTATGAACCTTGGTCGTGCGTCGTAGGGTTGACGGTAAACTTATCGTTCACCCATTCCTTTTCATCTTCTTCTATACGAACGAACGCTTTCTCGCGGTGCGGTGAGGCATCGTCCGAGGTCAGCTGGGCGATGCCGAGGGCATTCGGGGCGTGTTGGGCTAACCCATAGTAAAATCGCCGCTTTTCGGCTTCTACACCCAATGGACGGGCCGCGCGCAAAAGGATAAGTCCCCTCCCCGCTACTTGACGCACGCCAAGGTTGATCCCCTAAATGGTGCGCCTAATTTTGTTGCGAAAATTGACATCACAAGAGGCCACGCTATGGCGAAAACTTTTGTGTCGCCGACCGGGCGCGAAGTTCATTTTGACGCGAACGAGATCATCGTCAGCAAGACCGATCCGCGCGGCAGAATGACGTACGTCAACGACGTTTTCATGCGCGTTAGCGGCTTTCAAGAAGTGGAACTGATCGGCGAACCGCATTCCATGATCCGCCATCCGGATATGCCGCGGTCGGTATTCAAGCTCCTGTGGGACACCATTCAATCGGGCCAGGAGATTTTCGCCTACGTCAAAAACATGTGTAAAAGCGGCGATCATTACTGGGTGTTCGCCCACGTCACGCCGACATTCGACACCAACCGGGGGATTGTCGGCTACCATTCGAACCGGCGCGTTCCGAGGCGCGACGCCCTGAAAAAAGTCGAGCCGCTCTACGAGGCGCTGTTACAGGAAGAACGGCGGCACAGCGACCGCAAGCAAGGTCTGACCCATGGGGTTGGCAAGTTGCAGTCGGTGTTGACCCAGAGGGGAATCGGTTATGACGAATTTGTTCTCTCGCTATGACCTTGGCGCGGCGCAGACAGCCGCAATTGCTTCGGGTGCAGCGGTACTGATCGCAGGGGTCGTGGCTGTTGCGGGTTTGCCGTGGGTTGGCTTGGCTTTTTGTATCGCGGCAGCTGTTGCAAGTGGCCTGGTGGTGGTGGCGATCAATCGCAACAACGCGAAGATCGATACCTGCATCGAAGTGGCGCGAGCGGCCGCCGATGGACAACTCGACGCACGCGTCGTCATGCTTCAAGCGAGCGGCGCTCCGGCCAAACTCGCCGACGCGCTCAACCGGTTGCTCGACCTCACCGAAGCCTTCACCAAGGAGGCGCATGCGGCAATGGAGTACGCCAACCGCCGGCGCTACTTCCGTAAGATTATCCCGACCGGTCTGCGCGGCAATTTCATCTACTATGCCGAAACGATCAATCATTCACTCGACTTGATGAGCAAACGCGACGCCGCGTTCAACAAATTCGTCGCCGACAATGTCATTCCGGTGGCGACAATGGTGGCCAGCGCCGCCAACGATTTGACCAAGAATTCGGATACGATTTCTCGTTTGTCCGCGGAGACTCAACAGCAATCGGGCGCGGCGTCGGATGGCGCCAATAGCGCGTCGGAAAACGTTCAATCCGTGGCCACAGCGATGGAAGAATTTTCGGCGTCGATTAGCGAAATCAACACCCAGATATCGCGGGCAGCATCGGTGGCGGGCGACGCGGTTTCCGCCGTATCCCGCACCGACGAAACCATGCGCAGCCTGACGGATGCGGCCAATAAGATCGGGTCGGTGATCGTGTTGATCAACGATATCGCGGAACGCACCAACCTTCTGGCGCTGAACGCGACGATCGAGGCCGCCCGTGCCGGCGAAGCGGGCAAGGGCTTTGCCGTCGTTGCCGGGGAAGTAAAGGCTTTGGCGGCGCAAACCGCCAAGGCGACACACGACATTTCAAGTCAGGTCAAATTGGTCCAATCGGTTGTCGGCGAGGCGTCGGGAACCATCGCGGACGTCGTCAAGACGGTTCAACAAATCCAGGATTCGGCGGCCGTGGTCGCGGGCGCCATCGAAGAACAGACCGCGGTGACGTCGGAAGTGGTGCAGAACATCACGCGGGCGGCCGAGGCAACCGGCACAGTATCCTCGGCGGTTTCCGCGGTCGACCACGCGGCCAATCAAGCCCTGCTCGGGACATCGGAAGTGGCGCGTGCGGCGTCTTCCTTGGCGGAAAGTTCCGCGAAACTACGCGCGGAGATCGACTCGTTCACCAGCCAAATGGCGGCAGGCTGAGTAGGCCGGGGTCCTAAGCACGCCCGGCCGCATCGCCTATACGATCAAGCCTCCAGTCCCTCGGCATAGTCAGTGGGCAGCATGCCCGATTTCGCCATGTTGCGCCGGCCGAGCTTCAAGTTCTCGACCAAAAGCTCCGGGGAAATTGCGCGGTCGTAGACGGTGCCTTCGACGTAAGTATCCGGCGGATACAGACTAATCGAGTTGTAAATGTCCCTGAACATCTCAACGCGCATGCGGCTGAGGTAGTTTGCGCCGTACGGCGGATAACCGAGATCGATGTTGGCGCGCCGGCGGCGCAACCCCTCGACGTCGATCACGGCGGTACACTGTCCGGACACGCCCTGGTCCAGTTCAGCAATCACCTGCCCACGGAAATTCACAATCAGCGAGCCAACCTGCATGTATGGATCGGGGCCGCGTAGTCCCGCGGCGTTGCACGACACGACAAAGGCGAGGTTCTCGGTCGCACGCGTTCGCTTGACCGACCGGTCGACGATCATTTCGGACGTCGTGTGCAGCAGCACCTCCGCACCGCGCAGCACGAACATCCGGGGCACCTCCGGAAACAAGATTTCCATGCTCGGCAAGATCGAGATATTGCCAAGCTCCGTTTTCGCCACGGGAAATGCACCTTCGATCCCGACCTTGTCGAGAAACCGCTGCCAGAAATCATGCGGGGACGTCGAATGGTACGTGTGCAAGCGGTACGAGGTCAGGATGATTTCGCCGGAACGGTTCATGAGCAACGACGTATTCATGTACCGCCCGGGAAACATCGGGGATCGGGTATAGAAATTAGAGGCAATGAAAACCCGGTATTTCTGAGCGATTTTCTGAACTTTCTCGATCTCCGGACCCGGCATATCGACGACACCGATCAAATTCGGACCGCTGCCGCCGGAAAATACGAATTCGGGAAACAAGAATAGGTCTCGTGCATCGCGGCCAACCGCAAGCTGGACCGAACGCTCGCCTTCGTCGATCGATTTAGATATGACTTCAGCTGCGGATTTGCGATCCGTCGCTGTGCGGATCGGCGCGGGCGACATTTGAACGCACGTCGCAGTCCAAGGCGTGATCAAGGCGGCCCCCTTACTTTGTCGTTGAAGTGCACGAGACGCGGCATTGCACGATACCGCGCCGTTCGCGCATCTCGGCAATCTCACCCGGTCGCGAAACCGGCGACAAGCACGGCGCATGCGGCGGCACGCATAGCGATCAACTTAAGATCATATGGCGATTGCCCGCCCCTATGCGGGAAACCGGTCCCCGATGACTTTGGCGGCTTGGTCCAGCATAGGTTTGAAAGTCGTGACCGCATGGCCCTGTTTGATCGAGGCCCGGAAAAAGAAAATCGCCAGCGCGCCGACGACACGGGTTCCCGCGATCACTGGAACGGCGAGGCTGTAATATTGCGTATCTTCTTGGTCCACGATTTCATAGCCATTCTTGCGAATGCGCGTGCATATGGATTCAATGGCCGAAAGACCGAGCTTTTCGACCCTGCGGCGTGCGCGGCCGACCCGCATGACGCCCGTTTGGCAGCCATTGACGAGAGCTTCGCGCACGTTGGCCGGCGAAAACGCCAAGACAACGCGACCGGCTGCGGTCCATAACAAGCTGACGCGGAATCCGGTGGGAATCTTGCCGTCGGTCAACGGGCTTTGAAAATCTGTCGTAACGCGTGTCAACATTTCGTAGCCAGACAGGGTGAGCAACTTAACCGGCCATTTTGTCTGTGCGCCGAGCTCATCGATCACTTGCTTGGCGAATTCGTCGATCCACCACTCTTCCTGATATCCGTCGCTCAACGCACGCACGCGGCCGGTCAACCAATAGGCAGGCGAGCCCGAATCCTTCCGCAAGTAACCTTCATTGCGCAACGTTTCCAATAGGCGGAACACGGTGCCGCGCGACAAACCGGTTTCGGTCGAAATCTCGCGCACGGTGCCGCCAGAATGTTGATTGAGATATTCAAGCACCTGCAGGGCGCGGGAGACGGATTGAACGGATTTCGTCATGTGCGTTTTGGCATGCGGAAAGCGGTCATCTTGCCGGAAAGCCCGAGCGTAGTGAATAGCGGGCGCGAGTCATGGCGGAGAGACGGTCATTCGTTCGAAGCGAAATCCGGACCGTGTTGCCACGATGTCGTGCACAGCGTCCGAAGCCGCAATGACCGTCGAAATATTGACGAGAAATAAAGTCGGCGCGAGATCATGCAAACGAGCCATGATGTCCTGCAATTTTCGCTCGCGGACCATGGGATCGAATATCGACTGACTTTCGTCGATCATCGGTTCGATTTCCGGCGCGCAGAAAAATGCACCATACTTGCGGCACGAAAATGGCTGAATCGCCCTCATTAGATCGCCGTAGACGGCACTCTGCCAAGTAATGCCTATCGCTTGGGCCGCGCCCCAGTCGCCGGTCGCGTAACTTTTGATCCATTCTTGCTGAGTCGTGGTGTTCAATTCGAGCGTCACGCCGATTTGCGCGAAATCGGACGCCACTTTTTGATAAACCGAGGCGTCGCCGACGTATTGTCCGGTCACGATTTGCCCGTTGAGAAAAAATCCACCCGGATATCCGGCTTCGGCCAACAGCACCCTCGCCCGCGCCGGATCGTAAGGATAGGGCGCAATTTCGGGATTGTACCCGGTCGTGCCGGCGATCGCGCCCTGACCGGTCGGCTGCGCGAAATCGAAATAGATGGCTTCGGCGATCGCCTTCTTGTCGACCGCATAGTTCAACGCCTGCCTGACGCGCACATCTTTGAGCGGCGATGGTTCGGTGCCGGTGGTGCGGAACGCCAATGCCAAGATTTGCGATTCCTGCTTTGCGGTCACGACGAAGCCTTGTTGGCGCAAGTACGGGATGTCGTCGTAATTGACGGCGAAAGCAATGTCGACCTGACCTGCCGTCAGCGCCTGCACGCGGGTAATCGGATCCTTGAGGGGATAAATCTCGACGCGATCGATTTGGCGCGGCGGCGACCATGCCAACGGGTTTGCTTCAATGGTTGTCTTTCCGCTCGACAAGCCCCACGCCTTGAGAACGTAGGGGCCGGTTCCGATCGGCGCTTGATTGAATTTTTCAAGTCCCATTTCCGCGAAAGCCCGCGGTGGCACCATGAAGATGATCGACAGACGCTTGGGCAAGATGGCGTCGGGTTGATCCGTCACGAACACGACGGTCGAGGCGTCGGGAGTCAGAATCCGCGTGATGCCGCGCACTTCGGTCGCAAGGACCTGTGTCGCGCCGGCCGGACTTTGCAGAAACTCGATAGCGCTTTTGACGGCAAATGAATCGAACGGCTCGCCGTTGCTGAAGACGACGTCTTTGCGCAGCTTAAACGTCCATTGGTTTAATCCGTCGGACTGCCACGATTCCGCAAGGACCGGTTCAAGCGAATTGTTGGGCCCGAGACGCAATAGCGGGTCCAGAATGGCCCCTGGAGTCTGGGCGATGGCGGTCGGTAAGCTGTTGTAAATATTGGCGTATGAGGAAGGCGACGCGGGTGATGCGACTTTTAAGGTCGCGGCCGAAGTCAGCATTGGAAGCAGAACGACAAACAACCCCGCCCAAAAAATCAGACGCGCGAAACAGCGCTCATAACGTGGCGCGGTGAATGATCCGAACACGTATCGCATTTCAGGTTCTGCCTTCGGTACGGTTCAATGATGACCGACCCCCTCTATGCGCACCAGCAGGAATTGCTCACGATGCGATTTGAATGACCCGACCGGGTGTTTGCCGCCATGCGATCAAATTAGATTTTAGCTGAATGGGCCCATCGATTGCGGCCGCGATACTCCGATCCAGAGGAACGCCACATGCCGACGCCTTGGATTGGTACCTGCCCGCAAACGAACCCGGTCAATCTCAGTGCGGTCGAAAGCCGTTTTGAAATTCGCGATTGCATCAAGAACGGGATCGCGCGGTTTAGGCGCGCGATCGCCGCGATTGGCCGCGCCTCAATATGGCCGAGCAGGCCGTGCCTCGGGCGCCTGCCAAAAGGCGTGGGTTGACGAT
>JAGREB010000347.1 GCA_020446775.1 Paracoccaceae bacterium | reverse complement strand
CGTCGGGCGAATTGTTCTTATAGGTGATGGTCTCGCTGCCGGCGATGCTCTGCTTGTCGTCGTTGAGCGCGACCTTGATGTCGTAATCGACTTTCTGCTGCCAATAATCCTTTCCCGGCGCACCTGATGCCGTCCGGTAGGTATTCGCCGTCGGCCAGGTTTCATCGAGCTGGCGGAACTTGTCGACCCAGCCCGCCTTGTTGACGGCGCTGGTTTGCGCATGGCCGTGCGCACTTGCCACCAGCACGGCGAAAAGGGCCGTCCCGAAACCGATCCTGAATGCATGCCCTAGTGCCATTGGGGCCTCCGCGCCGTGCCGATGAAGGAAACACCTCTACCCCGGAAATCGCGCGGCGCAAATATCGATGCGCTTTGCAGAGCGCAGAATCCGCCATACTGTCGTGCAAACACGAACGAATGTACGGTTGATGGTTCGATCTAACAGACCCCGCGGTCCGGGCAGCCACCCGGAAAGTGAGCTGGAGCGATTGCCCGATGCGTATCGAACGCACGCCTGACGGCCAGCGGCTTGTCCTGGCAGCGGAAACAGCCGCCGAGGCGCGGGCGCTGGGCCTTGTCCCGGCATGGCAGGCGCAGTCCAAATCCTGGTCCGACCGAAATCTGCCCTTGCTCGTGGTCGATCCGCAGTCGGCGGCGATAAGCGTTGGAACGTGGACCGGCGGCAACGGCATGACGCCGCTGGTTTTGCTTGCGCCGCCTTTGTCGGGCATTGGCCGTGCCGTCGGATTACGGGCGATCTTCGACGCCTACGGCTACCTTTCCTTTCGCCGTCCGTTCGGCCACGACAGTGTGTTCGCCAATCCGGCCTATATCGCCGGCCACGGCTTGAAGACGCTCGATCAGGCCGCGCAACATGCCGATGCGTTCTCCGGCGCCGTCGGGATTTGCGCGCTCGACCAACCTGGCGGCACGATTTGGGACATCCACGCCGCCGTGCCGCCTGGCGCGCTTCTTGCCAATCCTGAAACGCGCGTGGTTCATCTGGTGCGCGATCCGCGCGACATGCTGGTCTCGGCTTACTTCTTCTTCAAGCGCCAGGCCGAGAACGCGAGTGGCGGCGAGACTTTCGACGCGACGCTTCGCGACGACGAGTTCGACTCCGGCAACAAGGCCGCGGCATTGTTGAAGTTGATCGCGCATGGTCACGTTCTAGTGTCGGCGCAGAAATTTTCGGTCATTGAATCGCCGCGCCGATATCTTGAGCGGCTGCTGCCTGGGTTATCGCATCCACGCGTATTTACATTGCGTTATGAACGCCAACACCGCGACCCCGAGGCGCAGTACGGCGAATTGATCGATTGGCTGGCGGCGGCCAATGGCGGGCGCGGTCTAGCCGGCCGCGACGCGATCATCGCCGACGCTGTGCGCCGCGGCACGTTCGATCTTCAAACCGGCGGGAAAATGAAAGAAGGCGCTCAGGACGAAGCGCCGCGCGAAATATCGCCCGGGGGCCATGTGCGCAAGGGAATTGTCGGCGACTGGCGCAATCATTTCACGCCAGAGGTCAGCCGGGCGTTTCACGATGCTGTCGGCGAACTCTTGCTTGATGCGGGCTTTGAGGCCGATCCGGACTGGTGGCGCAGCTAACTATGATTCGTGTCTATTGGACGCGTTTGACCTTGACGGTGCGCGAGGATTCCTTCGCCGACAGAAAATAGGCGCCCAACATGCCTTTCTTGATGGTGATCTCGGCGCCGGTTTTGACGCGGTAGGCGCGCCCTTCGGTTTGTTTCCAAACCTGTCCGTTGTCGAGCGTAAGAACCGCATCGCCATAAGGATCGACGGCAACGCTCGCGATCCGCGCCCGCATTTGGTCGGGTTCGTCGCGCTCCGGAGCCGGCCTGCGTTCCGGCGGTAGATTGTCTTCACCGAAACGCGGCGTCGCCGGCGGTAACGACGACGCAGTTGTAAGCGGCGCTGCAGAAGGTGCGGGTGTGGGCGGAGGGCTTGGTACCGCGCGTGGCGCGTTTGGTATTGCGCGTGGCGCGTTCGGTATCGCGCGTGGCGCGGTAGCCACGGGCGCAGGAGTCGTCGTTGGCGCTGCCACAACCGGGGCTGACGGCGCGGTCATCGATGGCGGCGGAGTCAAAACCGGTGCCCGCGCTGCCGGTGCGGGTTGCGGGACACGGGCCGGCGCGCCCATCGTTATCGTGTCGACAACGCTGTCGTAACAAAACAGGCGCGACATGGCGTCGTAGATCACGCGGCAATCCTTGAGCCGGTCTTGTGCGTCCTGCGCGGTGGCGGGGACGGTCGCGGCAATCCAGCTCGTGCCAATGCACACGAACATCCGTGCAAGCAGACCGTGTTTCATACCGTGCCTATCAATGCGAATGAGGTGAACGAGGTTGAACGAATCGCGCTGGGTCGAATTCAATATCATAGGTGCGGCGGTACGGAATTCGTTCGTGACATGGGTTTTTCAGGACAACTATCTCTGGTTGCGTATGGTTTTACGGATTTGAACAAAAATGAGTCATTTTTGAACAGTGCCTACAAAACGATCTGCGCGCCAAATAAGTTGAAATTTTCTTCCGTTCTGAAGAGTTATGCCGATGTTTCGTGAGGCATTTTTCCTAACCGGTGTACTTCCGAACCATTTATAGAACTTCCGATTAATCCCTTATTTCAATAACAGTTTTCGCATTTGTCACATATTCGCAACACCCGATTTGAAAACGCGGGCGCGCGCCGATCTTGGTTGACCGCCATCAGCGGTGAAATCGATATTTGCCTCAATGTCGAGCGTGCTCTGGGGGCCGCTCGAGGGTCGCGATACCAGGGGGTTGGCGACCGTTCACCTATAGATTGAAATCGAAGGGGTAAAATCGTGAAACATCCGAAAACCGCCTACCAGGCCCTCAAAGGCCTGTTGTTGGCGAGTGCCGCGAGCTTTGCAAGCTTCGCCGCAGTCGCCCAAGAAGGACAGCAAGCCGCTGCCCTTGAGGAAATCGTCGTTACCGGCTCGCGCATTCAGCGCACCGACCTGGTGTCGAATAGTCCGGTGTCGGTGGTGTCGTTCGAAGAGATCAAGAACGTCGGCACCAGCAACATCGAAGAATTCCTGCGCGACTTGCCGCAAGCCACGGCCGACGTCGGCCGCAACGGCAACAACGGCAACGACGGTACCGCGACCGTCAACCTGCGCAACCTCGAGCCCGAGCGCACGCTGGTTCTCGTCAACGGCAAGCGCTTCGTGCCTTACGATGCCGGCGGCTTGGTCGACCTCAACATGATTCCGACCAGCCTGATCGAACGCGTCGAAGTCGTGACCGGCGGCGCCTCGGCCGTGTACGGGTCGGACGCCATTGCCGGTGTCGTCAACTTCATCCTCAAAGAAAATTTTGAGGGCGTCGAATTCAACACCCAATACGGCATGAGCGAAAAAGGCGACGGAGACGTGTTCGACATCAGCTCGACCGTCGGCGGCAACTTCGCCAATGGCCGCGGTAACGTGGTGTTCAACGTCGGCTACACCAAGCAGGATCCCGTCACCCAAGGCGACCGCGCGTTCTCGAACTTCGCGTTGGCGGCGGCGGACTTTAGCCCGGGTGGCAGCATCACCGCCCCGGAAGGCGTGTTCTTCACGTCGGCCGACGATCCTCAACAGTTTGATTCGAACGGCAACCTGGTTCCTCTTTTCCAGACCTTCAACTTCAACCCGTTCAACCTGTTGCAGGTTCCGCATAAGAAGTGGACCGCGACGGGATTGGCGCGTTACGAAATCACCGACGACGTCGAGTATTTCGCGCGCATGTCCTACGGCGGCAGCCGCGTGTCGACGATCATCGCGCCGTCGGGCACGTTCTTCTTCCCGTTCAACATCAACTACGCCACCAACCCGTTCCTGAATGCGCAGGCACGGGCCGTGTTGGCCGCGGAAGATACCGCCGCGGCGGGCGACCCGACCCCGGGCGACGGTTTCGTCACCTTGTCGTTCGGCCGCCGTACCGTCGAAGTGGGAACGCGTGACTCGGTCTACGAGAACAGCTCGTTCCAGTTCGTCAACGGCTTCCGTGGCGATCTCGGCGACAGCTATCAGTGGGAAGTGTTCGGCCAATACGGCCGTACGCTGCGCACGCAGAACTTCCTCAACGACTTGAACTTCACGCGTACCCAGCAAGCGGTGCTGGCCGTGACCGGTTCGGATGGAAATCCGGCCTGTTCCGACCCCAGCGGCGGTTGCGTGCCGGCCAACCTGTTCGGCGCCGGTAACCTGTCCGACGCAGCGGCGCAGTTCATCCGCGTCAACCTGGTCGAAAACGACTCCTCCGCGCAGTGGGTCGCGGGCGGTCAGATCACCGGTGACCTGCCGTTCACGTCGCCGGGCGCCGACAGCCCCGGCGGCTTCGCGTTCGGTGTCGAATACCGTGAAGAACTCGCCAGCCATCGCCCGGACGACATCTATGCGACGGGCAGCGCCATCGGTTTCGGATCGTCTTCGCCGATCAAAGCGTCGTACACCGTCAAGGAAGCCTTCGTCGAATCCTTGGTGCCGTTGGTGGAGGACGCTCCGGGTGCGGACCTGATCTCGCTCGACCTCGGCTTGCGTGTGTCCGAGTACAAGAGCACGGTCGGCACCACCAAGAACAAGTTCAACAACGAAACCTATAAGGCAGGCGGCGGCTGGTCGCCGGTCGATGGGTTCCGGATCCGCGGTCTGTACCAACGTGCGGTCCGCGCGCCGAACTTGGACGAAATCGGCAACCCGCGCACGCCGAGCACCGGTGACGCCAGCGTCGATTACTGCGCCGGCACCAATCCGGTCGGAAATGCCCAGTTGACGGCATTGTGTATCGCAACCGGCGTGCCGGCCGTTCGCATCGGCAGCGTGCAGGGACCGATCGCCGGCCAGATCAACAACTACCTGGGCGGCAACCCGGGCCTGCGTCCGGAGAAGTCCAACACCTATACCTTGGGTGCGATTTTCACGCCGGAACAGATGCCGGGCTTCGAACTGGTGCTCGACTACTATCGCGTCAGCGTTTCCGACGCGATCGTCAACCCGACCGAACAGGCCATTCTCGATGCCTGTTATACGGTCGAGTTGAGCGCCACCGCACCGTTCTGCAGCCTCATCAGCCGCAATCCGCTGAACGGCTCGCTGATCGGCGGTACGGAAACCGGCGTTGACGCCAGCAAGGTCAATGCCGCGAACTTCCGCGCCGAGGGCATCGACTTCCGCGTCGCTTACACCGTCGATGTCGGCGAGTGGGGTTCGGTCGACCTCGACCTGAACGGCACCCGCGTGTTCAAGTCGATCAAGCAGGACGCGTCCTTCCTGCCGGCCAACAACTGTGTCGGTCTGGTGGGCGACATTTGCTCCAAGCCCGATCCGAAGTGGCGCTGGCTGCAAACCACGTCTTGGAACTTCGACAACCTGATGCTGCAACTGCGCTGGCAGTACATCGGCAAGGTCAGCCGCGACACCGTCGCCCTTCAAGGCGACAGCCCGGCCAACTACGCCGTGCCGACGATCAGCGCCCGTCACTACTTCGACCTGACGGGTAGCTATCAGGTCACCGACAATGTCTCCATCCGTGGCGGCATCACCAACCTGTTCGACAAGAAGCCCCCGGTGGTCGGCAACGACTACGGCGGCACCTTGGAAAACAGCGGCAACACCTACCCGGCGGTCTACGATCCGATCGGCCGGTCGTTCTTCCTGGGCGCGTCCGCCAGCTTCTAAGCCGGTAACAAGTCCAGAAACGAGAAACGGCGGGAGGAAACTCCCGCCGTTTTTCGTTTTGCGGGCATGTGGATAGGGCGGATATGCTCAGTTGATTGGAATGGGATCTTTCCAGTACTCCGGCAGTCCCGTTTTGGTTTCCAGGAGAATCTCTAGGC
>JAGREB010000346.1 GCA_020446775.1 Paracoccaceae bacterium | reverse complement strand
TCGCGCGCAAATTCGCGGCCGAAGGGGCCAAGGTTGTCCTCACCGACATCGGCAAGCCGTCGGGGCCCAATCTCAGTGCCGACAATATCGGTACCTCGGCCGAGATGGACGAGGTGGCCAAAGGTATTCGGAATGCCACCGGCGGCACGGCCGCGACCATGATTTGCGACGTGCGCAGCGAGGACGACGTCAAACGCTGCGTCGCCGATACCGTCAAGCAATTCGGGCGGCTCGATATCGTCGTCAACAACGCCGGCGTCGGCTACATCATGAAACCGCTGACCGAGTTCGCGTTGGACGAATGGGATTTGGTGCTCGACGTCAATCTGCGCGGGCCGTTTCTATTTTTGAAACACGCAGGCGCGGCGATGATCGCGGCCAAGACGCCGGGGCGGTTCATCAACATCGCAAGCCAGGCGGCTAAAAGCGGCGCGCCTTCGCTGATCGCCTATTCGTCTTCCAAACACGGCATGATCGGGTTGACCCGAACCGCCGCCATCGAACTGGCGCCGCACGGCATTACCGTCAACGCGGTGTGTCCGAACCACGTCACGACCGGTTTGGGTGCCAAGCAAAACGAATTTCGCGGCACAAAAATCGGCGCCAAGACCATGGACGACGTGATCGCCTTCCGCTCGGCGAAAATTCCGCTGGGGCGTGTCGGGTTGCCCGAGGACACCGCCAATGCATGTGCGTTCCTGGCCTCGGACGAAGCGGCCTACATCACCGGCGAGGCGATGAATGTCTCGGGCGGCGAGGAGATGCACTAGGATTTCGATTGCCGCGGCATTACGTGGCCGTGTCTGTAATTCGCCGGCTGATCTCCAATGACTCGGCGTAATCCCGCGCGAACTGCACGCCTGCCACGCCGTCCTTGATTCCCATCGACGTCAAAACCTGTCTGGGCTGGTTCTGTACACCCGAGAGGATCACGGTGGAGCCATGTTTGGCGTAGCGGTTGATCAGGTCGCCGAGCGCGCTGGCGCCCGATGAATCCACCAGCGGAACCCGGCGCATGCGGATGATGAACACCCTGGGCGGCGTGTCGGTACGGCCCAAGACCTCGGCGAGCCGGTGGGTGACGCCGAAAAATAGCGGTCCGCGCATCTGAAACACATCGACGCCCGGCGGTAGATCGACGCGCTGCGTGGGGTCCTCGATTGCGGGCGCGGTATCGTCGTCTTCGTCGTCGTCGAGCAAACCCGTCGCGCCCAGCCGCGCACCGGCGACCTCGGCCATGCGGTGCATGAACAGGAACGACGCCAACACGACGCCGACTTCGATGGCGACGGTCAGGTCGACCAGCACGGTCAACGCGAAGGTCAGGATCAGCACGATCCGGTCGCCGACCGGCGCGTTCATCAGGTGTAGAAAGCGCGGAATGTCGGCCATGTTCCACGCCACCATCACCAATACGCCCGCCAAGGCGGCGAGGGGAATGTAGGCGAGCAGCGGCGCGAGCAGCAGCATGAACGCCAGCAGAAATACCGCATGAAACATTCCCGACATCGGCGAGCGCGCGCCCGAACGGATATTGGTGGCGGTACGGGCGATGGCGCCGGTCGCGGGCATGCCGCCAAACAACGCCGAGGCGGTATTGGCGACGCCCTGCGCGACCAATTCCGCGTTTGATCTGTGACGGCGCCCGGTCATGCCGTCGGCGACCATGGCCGACAGCAGGGATTCGACGCCCGCCAGAAACGCGATGGTGAACGCACTCGGCATCAAATCCTGAAGCCGTGCGAACGTGATGTCGGGGAGGACCGGCGCGGGCATCGCGGTCGGTACGCCGCCGAACGCACTGCCGATGGTATCGACCTTGAGGTCGAGGATCATCGCCGCGCACGACGCGGCGATCACCGCAAGTAAAAAGCCCGGCAACCGCGGCGCAAATTTTCGCAAGCCGATGATGATTGCGAGCGACGCGGCCGATAGCGCCACGGCGGCGATATTCATCGTGTCGCGTGTCGCCCAGAACGCGCCCCACTTCTCGGCGACCTCGGCGGGAACTTCGGGAACGGTCAGGCCGAACAAATCTTTGATCTGACTCGAGAAGATGATGACGGCGATCCCGGCCGTGAACCCGGTGACGACCGGCTCGGGGATGTATTTGATCCAAGTGCCGAGCCGCGCAAAACCGGCGACCAGCAAAATGAGTCCGGCCATCAAGGTCGCCAGCACCAGCCCGTCATATCCGTGCGTCGCGATCGTATTCGCGACCACCACCACGAAGGCGCCCGTCGGGCCGCCGATCTGGACGCGGCTGCCTCCCAGCGCGGAGATCACGAAACCGGCGACGACGGCGGTCAAAAGCCCCTTGTCCGGTGTCGCGCCGGACGCGATACCGAGCGCCATGGCAAGCGGCAGGGCGACGATCGCGACGGTCAGCCCCGAGACCGCGTCGGCACGCAGGTCGCCGATGCCGTATCCCTCTCGGAACGCCGTGATCAGTTTGGGTTCGAATTGACGCCAGGCCATGGACGCACAAGAGCATACGGCGCGGCCCTGTGTGAAGTCCGCAGACGGCGCCGGCTCGCGTTCAAATCGAACACGGAAGCAGTGTTTTGCGCATAATCGCGTTATTGATACCGCCGGTCGATTATGCAGAAGATGGCGGCCGTAAACGGTTCTCCCATAGGCCGCTTAACCGCGCCCAACTGGTGAACATTTTCGATCCCCTGGTGATTGATCCCGGCCATTTATGCTGAAATACCGGCCGGGAGGCCCAAATTGAGCAAAAAATCCAAGACATCCGTTGGTCCGAAACGGGCCGGTGCGTCGCGCGCCGCCAAGGGCGAGGTATTGCGCCGGCGCGTGTTGGGCGATGCCCATGTCGACAAATCGATTGCGGGTGCCGACCTGCTGTCCGCGGATTTCACCCAACTCATTCACGAGTGGGTGTGGCACGATATCTGGGGCCGTCCGGGTTTGCCGCTCAAGACCCGCAGCCTGATCAATATCGGACTGCTCGCGGCGCTCAACCGGCCGCGTGAACTGAAAATACATTTGCGCGGCGCAGTCAACAACGGCTGCACGCTTGCGGAAATTCGCGAAGTATTGATGCACACATCGCTCTATGCCGGCGTGCCTGCCGCACTCGACGGCTTGCAGGTAGCCCGCGAAACGTTGAGCGAATTGGGTGTGTTGCCGCGCGCAAAACCAAAAAGCGCGCCAAAGCGCCGGTCGAAACGGTCGCGTAAGGGGACATGACGATGGCAAAAGCCAAAACCAAGAAGCGCAGCAAGAACGGCGGCAAGACGCCGCAGCGGTTCACCTACGACGAGCTGATGGCCAATGCGCGCGCGCTGCTGCCGGTTCTGCGCGAACGCGCCGCCCGCACCGAGGAAATGCGCAGGCTGCCCGACGAAACCATGGCCGACCTCTATGAAGCGGGTCTGTTGCGCGTTTTCACGCCGGCGCGCTATGGCGGGCTGGAGCTCGATTGGCATGCGCTCCCGGATGCGGCGCGCATCATCGCGACTGCCTGTCCGTCGACGGCATGGATCGTCGCGGTGGTCGGCGGTCACTCCGGCATCGTCGGACGATTTCCGAAAGAGTTGCAGGACGAAGTCTTCGCCGACGGCCCCAATCAACTGTTTGTCACCGCGTCGGCTCAGACCACCGGCAAGATTCACAAAGTTAAGGGCGGCTACAAGTTGAACGGTGTGTGGCGCTTCGGATCCGGTTCCGACCACGGCGATTGGTACATGGTCAACGGCGACGTGATCGATGAAAAGGGCAACAAGACCGACCGCATGGTGCGCACGATCGCTCCAGCCTCGGACGTCGAAGTGGTCGACACGTGGTTCGTTGCCGGGATGAAAGGCACGGGGTCCAAGGACCTCAAATACAACGACGTGTTCGTCCCCGAGCATCGTGTCGTGACGTCGCCCGAAAATTTCGGCGGCGGCCCGCCCGGTGCGCCGGTCAATCCCAATGGATATCTCTACGACATTCCGTTCGGACCGTATTTTTCGAGCTGGTTGTTGGGGCCGGTGCTTGGCGCCGCCGAGGGGGCGTACGACGCTTACGTGCAGGCGACCAGAGGGCGAGTCGGCGCCATGAGCCTGAACTCCCCTGCCCATATGCACACGGTGCAGGAGCGCTTGGCCGAGTCGTATTGCGAAATTGAGGCCGCGCGCGCGCTTTATCAGAAGCACAACGATTTCCTGCACCAGCGCGGCGTGGAGCGGCGGTTGATCGAGGTCGATGAGTTCATCGATTCCGGCCGGGAGCGGACATACATCGGCCGGCTTTGTTTCAACGCCGTCCACCGCCTGGTCAAGCAAATGGGGGCGGTCGGCATTTTCGATACCAATCCGGTTCAGCGGTTCTACCGCGACCTCAACGTCATGCAGAACCAGCTGGCGTTGAACTGGGACATTCACATGCTGAACTTCGGGCGGCGCCAATTTGGCCTGCCGACCGGTATGGAGCGGCTTGACAACCCGCCACCGGCAAGGCTGCCTTGGGGTGCGTCGCGGAAGGGCAAAACGGCTGCCGCGGGCAAGAATGCGGGGACGAGGGCGGCCGCCGAATAACGCCCTCCATATAGAAGGGCTAGGCCATGCAAGTTCGGAGAAGTGTCGCAGCGCTGGCATTCGCCGCGCTGACTTTTTCATCGAGCCTGGCCGCAGCGGCGGACGACGTTCTTAACCTGTATATTTGGTCCGACTATCTCGCCTCGGACACGCTCGACAATTTCACCGCCGAAACCGGCATCAAAGTAAACGTCGATTTCTTCGATTCATCTGAGATGCTCGAAGCCAAGATGCTCACGGGGCGCTCGGGATACGACGTCATCGTGCCCAACGCGCCGATCCTGGCGCGCATGATCGCAGCCGGATTGCTGCCGCCGCTCGATATTTCGAAATTGCCCAATTTGGTGAATCAAGACGCCGACCTGCTATTGCGCGCGTCCGTGGCCGACCCGCGCAATCGATTCAGCATCATTTATCTGTGGGGCACCAGCGGCCTCGGCTACAACGTTGCCAAAGTCGCCGAAATCCTGGGCGACGACGCGCCGACGGATAGCTGGGCGTTGCTTTTCGATCCCGCCAACGCCGAAAAACTGTCGGCGTGCGGCATATATGTAACGGACTCGCCTTCGGACGCGTTCGAACCCGTGCTCTCTTACCTTGGCAGGAATCCGCGTTCCCAGTCCGAAGACGACTACAACGCGGCCGCCGATTTGTGGGGGAAGATCAGGCCCTACATCACCAAGTTCCACAGTTCCGAATATATCGGCGCGCTGGCGAACGGCGATATCTGCTTAGCGATGGGATACTCCGGCGATGTATTCCAAGCGGCCGACCGTGCCGCCGAGGCCGGCAACGGCGTCGAAATCGCCTATTCGATCCCCAAAGAAGGGGCGTTCATATGGTTCGACTTCATGGCAATTCCGGGCGACGCGCCGCATCCTGACGCGGCACACGCCTTCATCAACTATATCCTGAAGCCCGAGGTGATCGCGGCGATAACCAATGAAGTCTATTATGCCAACGCCAATGCCAAAGCGGCTGAATTCGTAAATCCCGAAATCCTGGCCGATCCCGCCATTTATCCGTCGCCGGAGAAAATGGAAAACCTGTTCCTCGAGCAGACGCCGACCCAGAAGGTCGAACGAATGCGGACGCGATTGTGGAGCCGGATCAAGTCGGGCATGTGACACGGTCGCGTGCTGAACCATGAATGGCGTCATCGCCATCGAGAATATCCGCAAGTCGTTCGGTTCGGTCGTGGCCGTCGACGGCGTAAGCCTCGAAATCGCAGCCAATGAGTTCGTTGCGCTGCTTGGCGCGTCCGGGTGCGGCAAGACGACGTTGTTGAGAATTGTCGCGGGCCTCGAGACGCCGGATGCCGGACGTATCCTGATCGAAGGCGCGGACGTGACGGGCGCGCCGCCTTACAAGCGCCCGATCAACCTGATGTTCCAATCTTACGCCCTGTTTCCGCACATGAGCGTGCGTGGAAACGTCGAATTTGGGCTGCGGCAGGAAGGGTTGTCGGGGTCCGATCTCGTCCGGCGCGTCGACGAAGCTCTCGATCTTGTCGAGCTGCGCGACTTGGGCGCGCGCCGCCCAAGTCAACTTTCCGGCGGCCAGCAGCAACGCGTCGCGCT
>JAGREB010000345.1 GCA_020446775.1 Paracoccaceae bacterium | reverse complement strand
CGCTTTTGTTGCCGATGAATACCGACAGCTGCGCACCGTCGATCGCGATCCTGACGGTCGTCCATTGATTGCGCGGCCACGCCGTCTTGGCGGTAAATTGCGGATACAGCTGCCATGTCGAACTTCCGTTCGTGCGCGGCGCGTATTGCAGCGCCATGAATTCGCCGGATCGCGATAGCCGCAGATACAGGTTTTCGTGATTGCGAAATGATTCACGATGAAACATGACGCCGACAAAATCGCCGTCATCGAGCGGGGCAAGGTCGAACGTCATCTCACCGTCTTCCAAACCGCCGCCAGCGAAGACGACATGCGTGCCCGCCCGAAGCATCATGGCGTCGCGGCCAAGCACCTGAGCCACGCGCACATCGCCGGCACGATTGGCGCTCTCGATTTTCCAAGGACCGCCGGGTCCCTCTATGACGACCGGATCATTGTTGACCTGGGCGAAAGCGGGTAATCCCGAAATTCCTCCGGTCGCGAGGATAACCGCCAACAGTACTTCTCTGACGTTCGATCGTTTCGCCATGAATCGCATCGTGCCCTCGATTTGGTTGAATGCGGTTTGATCTGCGCGTGCGTGTTCTGTCCAGCCAAACAGTAAAGCGGATGTGACCGGCGCGGAATGGACCCATCGCTGGCGCGCTGGTACTTTTCAACGATGAACGCGCGCATGCAAAAGCGAAAACCGGCAACCCGGCCTTCGACCCGCAACCCCGTCCGCGTGGCGTTTCATTGCACCAAGTATGGCCGTGACATGCTGATCGACGCGGCGCTGGTTTCGGGCATGCCCAATTTCATTACGACGCCGAAAGCGCACATTCTGTCGTTTTACGACGTCATGATTGTGACCGAGGGGCGCGGCACCGTGCTCATCGATGGTGAGGCGTATGCCGTCGAGCCGGGAACCGTCGTGTTTACGCGGCCCGGCGATCTTCGCGCATTATCGATACCGAAGGTCGACGCGGCGTGCGTCTTTTTTACGGATGAATTCGTGCTTGAAACGATGCGCGATACGCAATTCGTCGAGCGGTTTGCATTCTTTCGCGCCAACCGTCCCAGCGCGGTCCTTACGCTCACGCCGCCGGTCAAGCGCGCGATGCTGCGTCAGTTTCGCGAAATGCGAAATGAATTCCGGAAAATCGGCGACGATGCGCCCCATCTTTTGCTCGCATTGTTAAGCCGCTTCTTGGTGACCCTGAATCGCCACTACATCGCGGTGAACGGGGCACGCGAAGCCGGGCGTGCGTCGCCTCTCATTCGGCGCTTTGACGCCGAAATCGAGCGCCGATTTGCTTCGGGTGATGGCGTGGCCGAATTTGCGCGCCGGCTGAATATTTCTGCCGGACATCTCAACGTTTTATGTCTCGCTCACCTCGGGCGCACGGCGGGCCAGTTGATCCGCGCCCGCAGGGTCTTGGAAGCGAAACGCTTGCTGATGTATTCGGCGCAAACGGCCGAACGCATTTCGGAAATGCTCGGCTTCGAGGACCCCTCGTATTTCAGCCGTTATTTCAAACGCGAGACGGGATATGCGCCGACTGAATTCCGAAAAGCGCGCGCGCTATAATCGCGAAAGCGCTTTATTCGCAACGACGCTACATTCGCAGCGACTAGGACGCGTCGGCGCAGCGACTAGGACGCGTCGGTTTGTTCCGTCCAAACCGGTGTGACCGTTTGTCCGACCGCAACGTATTCCTGTCCGACGACGATCAGCGTGAATTCGTCCGGTAAACCGGAGACCCATGTGCCTTCGGGGCCGTCGTCGATGATGTCGACCGGCCAGAATTTGACCTTGTTCTCGTCGTCGACCGCTTTGATGCCGATGCGTCCTTCGTCGGACAGGGTCATTACGGACGGCGAAATCAAGTGCGCAAGGTTCTGGCCGAAGGGCAGGCGGATTTGGGCGGCAAGCCCCGCCAGCACTTTACCTTCGGGATTGGGCGCTAGGGCCTCGATCGTGAACGTCCGGGTGTTGGGATCGGAAACCGAAGCGATATAGCTGACTTTGCCGTCGATCTTGCTGCCGTCCGTCAAAACGATTTTCGCCGTCATGCCGACCTCGGCCTCGGATACGTTGCGTTCCGAAATCTGCGCCGTGACCTTGATCGGATCGAGATCGACAACCGTGCCGAGGCGGTCGCTGTTGTTGAGATAGGCGCCTTCATCGATCAAGCGCGTGTCGAGCACGCCGTCGAAAGGTGCTTTGATAAGGGTATTGGCGAGATCGAGTTCGAAACGCTCGAGGTCGGCCTGGGCTTGGACGAATTGTGCTTCGGCTTCCGCCAGCCGGACTTGCGATTGGAAGCTTTGCTTGGCGAGTTCGCGGGCGGCCTGAACCTGAATGCGGCGCTGTTCGAGGAAGGCGCGCGCCTGATCGACCTTCACTTTTCGATCTTGCACGGCGATTTGAAACAAGTTCTGTCCTGCCGTGACCGGCTGTCCGCGATCGACCAGGACTTTTTCCAATTTGCCACTGACCTCGGCGCGCAATTCGACGCTGCGCGAAGCCGCCGTGCGGCCCTGAAGGACGACACCGCCTACATAAGGCTGGGCCTCGGACCTCACGACGCGAACCGTCGGCGCGGCATCTACGACGGTCGCCGACTCTGCTTCGGGAGAGCGAG
>JAGREB010000344.1 GCA_020446775.1 Paracoccaceae bacterium | reverse complement strand
CCGCGGCTGCGGCGCGAAACCGGAGCCGTAGACCTTGGGCTTTGGGCGCGCGTCAATGAACATCCCGAAACCTGGGCCGCCGCGATTTCGAACGTTTCGGTCACATCGAGAACGCGTTCGCAATTGCCTTCTCGCGAGGAAGCTTCTCCGGAATCGTTCATCAACGAATGGGCGCTTTCCGAACCGGTAGCGGTTCCTCAAGGCGGGACCGCGTCCCTGCCCGCCGACATCGAATGGCGCACAACAGCGCAATCCGACCAGATGGGATTGGTCAATTTGAACGCGGTCTTTCCCGCAACCCCAGGGAAGCCGCGGATCGTGTTCGCCCGCGCCGAATTGACATCTGAAACAGCGCGCACAATTCGGGTCGGGATTGGCTACAGCGACGACGTCACGGTATTTCTGAACGGACAGCCGATCTATGCGGGCATCAACGGTTGGGAAAGCCGTAGCCCGGGATACGCCAGTTTCGTCGATCCAAATTTCGAAAGCGTCTACCTGCCGCTCCGCGCCGGACGAAATGACCTGATTCTCGCCGTCTCCGACGACCAGCGTTTCGGCTGGGGTTTTGCCGTGCAGCGCGCATCCGAGAATCCGCCAATGTCAACGAACGGCAAACAGCCATCCTAGGGATACGTAAATTCCTCCACACTGCGGTCCTGTTACGCTGTGTTACCCGATAATTGATGTGGTTCAGTCCCTTAGCCCTTAGGTTTCGGGTATATCTGATCGTCCGCTCGGGCATCTTTGCCGGGCGGATTTTGCCGTACCCAGGTCCTTAGAGGTTCCTTGATGAACGCGATTATCGACGCCGCATTTCACCACACACGCATGGTGATGGTGACCCTCGCCGTACTGCTCGTGGCGGGCGTGGTCGCGTACGTCAAAATTCCCAAGGAAGCCGAGCCGGAAATCAAGCTTCCCTTCATCTTCATCATGATGCGCCTCGACGGCGTTTCGCCGGGCGATTCCGAGCGCCTGCTGATCAAACCGGTCGAGGAAGAACTTCAATCGATCCGTGGCATCAAGGAAGTGTCCGCGACCGGATTCCAGGGCGGCGCGCGTTTGGTCATCGAGTTTGTCGTCGATACGCAGATGAACGAAGCCCTGGCCGACGTGCGCGAAGCCGTCGACCGGGCGCGGCCGCAAATCCCGGCGGACGCCGATGAACCGATTATCCGCGAAATGTCTCAGGACGGATTTCCGATCCTGACACTTGCCATCGGCGGCGATGTGCCCGAGCGTACGCTGCTGCAAATCGCGCAGAATTTGCGCGACCGGGTGGCGCAGCTTCCGGACGTGCTTGAGTCGACCATTTCCGGCATCCGCGAGGAACAGGTCGAAATCATCATCGACCCGCTTAGGCTCGAGCACTACGGCATCAGCAATCAGGACATGTTCCAAATCATCAGCCGTTCGAACCGGCTGGTGGCGGCGGGCAACATCGATACCGGCCAGGGCAGATTTGCTGTCAAGGTGCCGGGCTTGTTCGAGGACGTCGACGATATCTGGAACTTGCCGATCAAAGCCGACCGCAACGGCACGGTGAAGCTGTCCGACATCGCGCAAATTCGCCGCACCTTCAAGGATGCGAGCACCTATGTCCGCGTCGATGGGCGACGCGCGGTGACACTGGATGTCATCAACCGGCGCGGTACCAACGTCATCGACAGCGTCGATGAAATCAAGGCGGTCATCGACCGCGAAGCCGCCTACCTGCCGGATTCCATCAAGCTCAACATCATCAACGACCGCTCGGTCAACGTGCGCATGCAGTTGGGAACCATCGAGAACGGTGTGATCCTGGCCATCTTCCTGGTCATGGCCGCATGCATGGGATTGATGGGCGTACGCAACGGACTTTTGGTCGGCCTCGCCATTCCGGGATCGTTTCTCGCAGGCATTCTCGCGATGTATGCGTTGGGGCTGTCGATCAATTTCGTCGCGGTGTTCGGTTTGATCCTGGTCACCGGCATGCTGGTCGTCGACGCCATCATCGTGGTTGAAAACGCGGATCGGCGCATCATGGCGAACCAGATGCCGTTTTTCGCGTTTTCGGATTCGGCCAAACGCCTCGCCGTTCCCGTCATCACGTCGACACTGACGACCATCGCCGCGTTCGTCCCGCTTCTGTTTTGGCCCGGGTTTGTCGGCCAATTCATGGGATTACTGCCGTTCACGGTGATCGCCGTCCTGACCGCGTCGCTGATCATGGGGTTGATCTTCGTCCCGGCCGTCGGCGGATTGCTGCGCCCGCCGTCCGCGGTCGCCGCGACGTGCAAGCTGAAGAGTGTCGACGACAATGATATCGTTCAGCCGCAGGCCGTCACCGGCCTGACGCGCGTATATTTGCGCGTTCTCGATGCCGCGCTCAACCACCCGGCACGCGTGCTTGCGATCTCAATCGCGTTATTGGTCGCCATTCCGGCGGCGTTTTTCGCGTTCGGCAAGGGCATGACGCTGACGCCGCCCGAAGAACCGCGCAACGTCACGCTGCGCATTCACGCGCTCGGCAACATGTCGCTCGAAGAACAGGACCGTTTGGTCCTTCAGGTCGAACGGCGCATTCTGGAAATGCCCGATTTCAACCACGTCTACACGCGTTCGGGCCGGCCTGCCGGCGCGAACGAAGACCAGGACGTGATCGGGGAAATCCGGCTCCTGCTCAAGGAATTCAACGAACGGCGGCCGGCCGACGAATTGCTGGCCGAGGTCAATCGCCGCACCCAGGATCTGCCCGGACTCATCATCGAGTCCAAGAAGGCGTTGCACATGTCGAACGACACCAGCATTGAGATCAATGTGGCGTCGAAGTTCCCCGAGCTGCTGACAGACACCACCCACAAGATCCGCGCCGCGATGGACAAGATCGATGGCCTGCGCAACGTCGACGATACGATGCCTCTGCCCGGCATCGAATGGCAACTCGATGTCGACCGCGCCGAAGCGGCCAAGTACGGCGCCGACTTGACGACGGTGGGTGAGTCGATCCGCTTCATTACAAACGGTCTACGGCTCGGACGCTACCGCCCCGACGACAGTGTCGAAGAGATCGATATCGTCGTGCGATACCCGCAAGAGTACCGCAACCTCAGACAACTTGACTCCGTGCGCATCGAAACACGCGACGGACCGGTGCCGATTTCAAACTTCGTCATCCGCAAACCGGTGCAAAGCGTCGCCGAGATCAAGCGCACCGAAGGCAAGCGCTACATGCAGCTGACGGCCGGCACGATGCCCGGCGTGTTTGCCGGCGATAAAGTGAAAGAGATCAAGGCGAAAATCGCGCAGCTCAACCTCGACCCGCGCGTCGAGATACATTTCAAGGGAGAAGAGGAACTCCAGCAGGAGAATACGAGCTTCCTGTTGTTTGCCTTCGGCCTCGCGATCTTCCTGATTGCGATGATCCTGCTCGCCGAATTCAACAGCTTTTTCGCCGTCATGCTTATCCTCAGCGCCGTCGTGCTCTCGACCATCGGCGTATTCGCCGGACTGTTGATCGCCGGTACGCCGTTCATCATGACCATGACCGGCGTTGGCGTGATCGCCTGCGCCGGTGTGATCGTTAAGAACAACATCGTGCTGCTCGATACCTTCGACATCTTCAAGCAACAAGCCGAAAGCGCGCGCGAAGCGATCGTCAAAACCTGCGTGCAACGCGTACGGCCGATCATGCTGACCAGCCTGACCGCGATCCTGGGTTTGATCCCGATCGCACTGCAATTGCACGTCGACTTTTTCCACCGCACCATCGAGTACGGCACGCCGGCGCTTCAATTTTGGAAGCACCTCGCCATCGCAATGATCTACGGCCTCGGCTTTGCGACCATGCTGACGTTGCTCGTGACGCCGGCGACTTTGATGCTCAAGGCAAATATCAGCGACCGTTTTGCCAAACGGCGCAAAAAAGACGATCCCGCCACACCTGCGTACGGCGGTGACGTACGCGCGTTCCATCGCCCGGCCGCGGAATAATAATAGTCGGGATCAGGCTTCGGCGCGGTCCGGTATATATTTCCGCATCTGCAGATCGATCTGCCGCTGAAGCTCGCGCTGAAGTCCGAATGAAAAAAGGACTTCAGCGATCAGGAATGGCGGCGCCATAAAGATTTGCACCGCATTATCGAGAAACGCCGGCCGGCGCCCTTCGAAGATGTGCCCAATAAATTGAATGATCCAACCGCCGACGAAACAGGCGGCAAAAGTCGTCCAAACAGTATTGGCCGACAGCTGTCCCACTTCGACGGCGACGATATAGAGGATGCCATAGATCACCATGGCGAAGGCACCGATCACCGGCACGTTCATGAGATAGAACGCCAATAAGATCACCAAGATCAACGTGGCGCCGGTCATCCGAAGGTCGCTGAATTCGGGCAACGGGATTTGCGTCAGCGCAACCAATAAAGCGTAAACGATTAGAGGCACGCCGACGTGATGAGTGGCTTGGTTGCGCTTATCGCGATGATAAGCCGCGTACATCGCGAGTTGTTCCAGAAACCACTGTTGCATGCGTTGTCCCACGATTTGTGTGACATTTTCACGGGCAGCCGCGACAAGACTAGCGAGTACGCGGCAATCCCGCCACACTGATCTGCTGGATACGCGGAAGACATTTACGCCCATGCGCGAGTTCGATCTCGATACGTTGCCGCCATTTCGCCCGCGCTGGCCGTGGGTCGGCGGCGATTTGCAAACGCTGCGAAATTCTTTCGTTTATCGAACGCCCGATTTCACTCCGTTCCCGAGCGAACGGCTGATATTGCCCCTCGACGACGGCACCGGCGATCAATTGCATGCTTTGATTCATCATCCGCGCGCGCAATCGCCGCACCCGCTCGTCGTTCTGATTCATGGCCTGACCGGCAGCGAAGACAGCAAGAACATCGAAACGTCGGCGTTGTATTTTCTCAATCATGGATATTCGGTCATGCGCCTCAATATGCGCGGCGCAGGACCGTCCGCACCTTTCTGCAGGCAATTTTATCATGCCGGCCGTAGCGCCGATGTCGCGTTCGCCGTTGGCAAAATCCCCGATCGCTTGCGCGCCCGGGGTATCGTGCTCATGGGAATTTCATTGGGCGGGAACGTGCTGCTCAAATGCCTTGCCGAAAGCCCGGACCTGGCGGACGTGGTCGCCGCCGTCGCGGTTTCCCCGCCTGTCGATCTCAAGGCCGCGCAACTCAACATCATGCGGCCGCGCAACGCGGTTTATCACTGGCACCTTCTCCGGCATATGAAGGAAAGCTTGATCAGCCCGAATGCGCGGGCGCGGATCGATGAAACGGACACCGTTTCGCGCGTCCGTTCCGTCTACGAGTTCGACGATTTGATTGTCGCGCCGGCCAATGGCTTCGACAGCGCCGAGGACTATTACCACCGCTCGTCTTCGGGGTCCGTTTTGAATCGCATCACGACGCCGACCCTCATCATCCACCCTCAAAACGATCCATGGGTGCCATACGAGGCCCTGGTCGAACGAACCCAAGGTCTCGGCAAGAATGTGCGGATCGCCGCCCCGCACGACGGCGGACACATCGGGTTTCACGTTGGCGGCCA
>JAGREB010000343.1 GCA_020446775.1 Paracoccaceae bacterium | reverse complement strand
CAAGATGGTTGACCAGGTTGTCGAGTCCGTCGTCGACGTCATTAGCCGCGCAGCCGCGTGAGCAAATCCCCGCCGATGCGCGGCCGCGTTCTCATCGTCGCCGGGTCCGATTCAGGCGGCGGTGCCGGAATCCAAGCCGACATCAAGACCGTCACCGCACTCGGCGGGTATGCGGCGACCGCCGTGACCGCGATTACGGTTCAAAACACGCTTGGCGTCAGCGCTGTCCACGACGTTCCGCCCGAGATCGTTGCGCAACAGATCGAGGCGGTTGTCACCGACCTGGGAGCCGACATCATCAAGACCGGGATGTTGGGTTCTGCTGCGGTGATTGACGCCGTCGCCGAATCAATTTCCAGATGTGCGGCAGATATTCCACTAGTCGTCGATCCAGTCATGCGCGCCAAAGGCGGGCATGCGTTGCTCCCCGAAGACGCGGCATCTCTGCTGGTGTCGAAGTTGGTGCGCCGTGCGCGTATCGTCACGCCGAATTTGCCGGAAGCGGAAGTTTTGACCGGCCGCGTCATCAAGACGGTGGCCGACATGGACGCGGCAATCCCTGCATTGCGCGCGCTAGGCGCTGAAGCCGTGCTGCTTAAAGGTGGACATCTCGAAGGCGACGATGTGGTCGATTTGCTGATCTCGGCCGACAATGTCGTGCGTCTATCGGATCGGCGGATCGCGACGCGTTCGACCCACGGCACAGGCTGTACGCTGGCGTCGGCGATTGCAGCGGGGCTCGCGACCGGTGCGCCGCTTGAGCAAGCCGTTGTGCGCGCCCGCCGCTATGTCCGTCAGGCCATTTTGACGGCGCCCGGTCTTGGGCAAGGCCACGGACCGCTGAACCATGGCCACACCGTCAAACCGTTCACCGGGTAAAACCGTCAAGATTTCCAAGGGTTAGCGCGATTGACGCGCCGCGGCACGATTTCTAAACTCCGCGCCTTCGCGCAGGCCGGCTCATGTTTGGTCCGGCCCAGATGTCAGGTTCGACCAAGGAAAGCACTCCGTCATGCCCGCTTCGTCCAAGCCGTCGGTTCGCCCGGCGCGCCCATACTTTTCGTCCGGTCCTTGCGCCAAACGTCCGGGATGGACGCTCGACGCTTTGAAAAATGCGTTGGTGGGGCGTTCGCACCGGGCAAAGCCGGCGAAAGCGCGCATCAAGCAAGTCATCGACAAAACTCGCGCCATTCTTGGTGTGCCCGCCGACTACAAGATCGCCATCGTTCCCGCGTCCGACACCGGCGCGGTCGAGATGATGCTCTGGCACGTGCTTGGCGGCCGTCCGGTCGACATGCTGGCGTGGGAAAGCTTCGGTGAAGGTTGGGTGACCGATGTCGTCAAGCAACTGAAACTCAAAGACGCGCGCGTCATCAAGGCCGACTACGGCAAATTGCCGGATCTGGGGCAGGTCAATTTCGATCACGACGTGGTGTTCACGTGGAACGGCACGACCTCGGGCGTGCGCGTGCCCAACGGCGATTGGATCAAGGACGACCGCAAAGGCTTGACGATTTGCGACGCGACTTCGGCCGTGTTCGCCATGGATATGCCGTGGCCGAAGCTCGATGTCGTGACTTATTCCTGGCAGAAAGTGCTGGGCGGCGAGGCGGCACATGGCATGCTGATCCTGTCGCCGCGCGCGGTCGAACGGCTCGAGACGTTCACCCCCGACCGGCCATTGCCGAAGATTTTCCGCATGACCAAGGGCGGCAAGCTGATCGAGGGCAT
>JAGREB010000342.1 GCA_020446775.1 Paracoccaceae bacterium | reverse complement strand
CGACATTGACTGACGCCTGCTCCGACGCGGCCGAAACGGTGGTCGCTTGGCTAGAGGTGGCGTCGGCGATGGAAGACAGGGAGCTCGCCGAGGTTTGCATCGCAGCGGCCGCGCTGGCGACGGATTTTACGATGCTGCCGACCTCGGATTCGAATTGGTTGGCCAGTGCAATGGAAGATTCGCGCTTGTCGCGCGCCGCGCGCTGTTCTTGCTCCTTTTGCTCGGCGGTCATGCGCTCTTTTTCAACAGCGTTCCGCTTGAAAACTTCGACCGTGCGCGCCATTTCGCCAATTTCGTCGCCACGGTCGGTGTGCGGAATTCTTGCCGATAGGTCCCCACGCGCAATGGCAACCATCGTCGATGTCAACCGCGAGATCGGTCCGACGAGATACCGCGCGGCGAGTAGGCCGATCAAAATGGATGCAATGGCGGTCGCAATCGTCACGATCACGACGCTATTGCGGATATTGATGGCTTCGGCTTCGGCTTCTGATAAATCGATTTCCGCGATCATGGCGAAGTTTGTGCCGTTGAATTCGACCGGTACGTATGCCGACAAAACCGGTACGCCGCGATAATCGTCGATAACGCCGACGCCCGAGCCGCCCTTCAAAGCGAGCTCAACAGAGGCGGTATTCACTTTTTGATTGAGGATCGTTGACTCTTTGGAGAAACGAGAATCGCTTCTCATCAACATGTCTTGGCCGACAATATAGGTTTCTCCGGTTTCGCCCATGCCTTCGGTTTGTTGCATGATCTCATTGATCTTGCCGATCGGCATTTGAAACGCCAGGACGCCGGCAACGGTGCCGTTCACAAACAATGGCGTTGCGATGAAACTCGCCGGAACATTCGCGCTCGGCGCATAAGGAGCGAAATCAGTAAACGCGATCTCACCCGCACGTCCGGCGATTGCCCTGCGAAAGACGTTACCGAGGCCGGTGTCCTTCCACTCGCCATTCTGAACGTTCGTCGCGAAATCCAACTCTTTGAATGTCGTGTAAACGACGTTGCCGGCCGTATCGAACAGGAAGATGTCGTAATAGCTCCGTTCGGTCAGGAAGGAGCGAAAAAACGGGTGGTACTTGCGATGCGCGGTTGAATATCCCGATCCGTCGTCGGCCGCATCGAGCTTGTGCTTTTCGCCCGGTGGAAAACGATTGTTCGTAATATAAGCATCTTGAAGCAGGCGCTCGGCTTGAGAGCCGAGTGAATTGTAACCCGCGTCCAATTCTTTTAACGCGGACAATGCAGCCGGGTTTTCAGCTTGAAATCTCAAGTCTTGTTGAATCATTCCGAGGTATCGCTCGAATTCGGATTTTCGCGCGGCTACGACAGCTTGAAGTTTCTGGAATGATTCTTCATGGACCGCATCGCGCGCAGATACATAGGAAAGGACACCAACGACAATGCTGGCTGTGGCCGCAATCAGCGCAATCCCGACGGGAAGCGCGAATTTTATTTTTATCGATTTCAAGGGGAACCTCTTCAACGCCTACGGTTTATGTAAAGCGAAGGTATCATGGAGATGCGTTCTCCAAGAAGTAGGTAT
>JAGREB010000341.1 GCA_020446775.1 Paracoccaceae bacterium | reverse complement strand
AAAAGACCGCGCAGTTGAGCGCCGCAAAATAATTGTCGTGCTGCGGCACGACCCGGCCGAGCCATTTCTTCACCAGCTCGGGATGCTCGCGGATCGCTTCGCTGATCGACAGGAAGATGACGCCGGCCTTCTTCAGTTCCTCGCGGAAGGTGGTCGCAACCGAAACGCTGTCGAACACCGCATCGACGGCAACGCCCGCAAGGATCTGCTGCTCTTTCAGCGGAATGCCGAGTTTTTTGTAGGTCTCCAACAACTTCGGATCGACGTCATCCAGGCTTTCCAATTTCGGCTGGCCTTTCGGTGCAGCGTAGTAATACGCGTCCTGAAAGTCGATCTTGGGATAGCTCAGCTTGGCCCAAGCCGGTTCGTCATCCTTATGACTCAACCAATGCTGAAACGCCTTTAAGCGCCAGTCGAGCATCCAGGCCGGCTCGTCTTTCTTGGCCGAAATAAACCGGATGATGTCTTCGTTCAGTCCTTTAGGCGCACGGTCGGTTTCGATTTCTGTGACGAAACCGTACTTGTATTTCTCGACGTCCCGGACGATCTGAGTTGTTTTGTCTGTTGCGGCCATCGCGGCCAACTCCGGTGCTTAAACGGCAGGTGGCTCGTGCCGCCGGTGAGATCCGGGGGAATCGATCCCAAACGTCGCAACGTCGGCAACCATTTCGGCCAGCGTCACATCGCGAAGCGCGGACAGAACAGCGGCATTGACGCGGTTCCATTTGCCCTGCACCGGACACACGCTTTCGATCCCGCAATGATCTTCGGACGTGTCGGCGCAAGCCGTGAGTGCGATTGGTCCTTCGACCGCTTGGATCACATCGGCGACGGTGATTTCGCCGGTCGGACGGCCGAGTGCATAGCCGCCCGCCGCACCGCGGTGGGAAACCACCAAGCTTGCCCGGCCGAGGGCTTTCATTAATTTCGCGATGGTTGGCAGCGGAATTCCGGTCCGGGCGGCAATGTGATGCGTCGACAGCCGCACATCGCTGCGGGCAATATCGATTAGGACGACCGTGGCGTAATCTGTTAACTTATTGACACGAAACATTTTTCGGCCAATCGATAATTGTGGACTAAATTGGTCTTATTTACCGGACTGTAATAGTCATCTGGCAGACCCGTTTCAAGAGCCGAGATGGGGTGGGCCCGATCCATGTCCGATCATATCGTCCTTTTGACGGCGCCGGAGTTCGCAGCCGTGGCCGTTGGTCCGCTGCGCGCCGAGCGCGAAGATTTGACCGTGACCGCCGCCTACACGGCGCAAACGGTACATGAACTCTTGAATCAGCACGTCGGCCGGAACCGGTTGATCGGCTTCGCGACCGGCGTGATCGTACCGCCCGACCTTCTCCGCAGGTTCGACGCCGGGGCGTACAACTTTCACGGCGGACCGCCAACTTACCCGGGCGTGTTCCCGTCGGTATTCGCGATCTATGACGGCGCGACGAAATTCGGTGCGACGCTGCACGAAATGTCAAACGACGTCGACACCGGTGCGATCGTCGCGACGGAATCATTCGACCTTCCACCGACCGCCGATCGCCTGACCGTCGATACGCTTGCACTTCAGGCGATGCTCAATTTACTCAGCCGCATGGCTCCGCAACTTGTGCGGCTGGATCGCCGCCTGCGTCTGAACGGTGAAAACTGGTCCGGCCCCGTCCGGCGGCAGCGCGATTTCTCCGCCCTTTGCCACTTACCGGACGATGTGTCGCGTACGGAATTCGACCGTCGTTACCGCGCCGTCGGCGAAGGGCCGAACCATGCCCTGGAACTTTCAGTTCACGGTCACCGATTCAAACTCGATAACCGGCGTGATAATCCGATCGTCCGCGCCAGCGCGCCGGTTCGTCGGTCCGCTTAAGCCGGGCCGCTTAGGCCGGGCCGCTTAAGATTGATCCCCCAAACACGCGATCAAGTCGTCCGCGAGCCTGGTCATCAAGTCGAAATAAAGATTTTGCCCCGGTTTCAACCGGCTGCCGCCGGGGTCGAGAACACCCGATTTTGCCGGTGTTCCTTCGATCAAAGTCTCGATCAGCCGGGGTTCAAATTGCGGTTCGGCAAAAACGCACACCGCCCCCCGCTGCGCGATCGCGGCTTTGATTTCGGCAATTCGGCGCGCACCGGGCGGACGGTCCGGACTGACGGTAATCGCGCCGACGGCGTTCAAACCATAGCGTCTGTCGAAATACTGGTAAGCATCGTGGAACACGATGAACGGCTTGGATTTCACGCCCGATAACCGCGACGCCAACGTCTGATCGAGCGCGCGAATACGAGTGATCACGGCATTGGCATTGCGGCGATAATGGTCTGCATTGGCCGGATCTTGTGCTGCCAGAGTCTCGGCGATTGAATCGGTTATCGCGATCGCGTTCCGTGGGTCGAGCCAGACATGACCGTCATGTCCATGATGATCGGCATCGCCGTGTTCTTCGTGGTCGTGTTCATCCGGCTCCCAAAGTCCGCCGGTCCGTCCGGGCAGCGCGTTGACACCTTGGGCGTCGCCCAACGCGACGATGCGCGCATCCGCCGCCAGCGCGCCGAGCGGTTTTTCAAGAAACGTTTCGAAGCCGTCGCCGATCCAGAAAACCACGTCGGCGCGGTCGAGCAACCGCGCATGCGACGGCCGCATCGCATAGTCATGAACCGATGCACCGGCCGGCACGATGGTTTCAGGAACCGACACTCCGTCCATTACGCCGGCGACCAGGGACCCAATCGGCGGGATTGACGCGACGACGTTTGGAGGCGCCGCCAACGCCGCGCCGGAAGCGACCAGGACAGCGCTCGCCAACATTTTAAGAGGAAAAAACATGCGCATTGCACGACCTAGACATTGAATTGTTATAACATCACATTATTATGATGACGCCGGAGAATTCAAGGCGCTTAAGGCCGATCATGCCGCACAAGCACGACCCCTTTTTTCCACCGCCCGGACACGACCATCGCAGTTGTGCGTCGGAAGCCATCGCTGCCGCCGAGACGATTTGCCAGGATCGCGGCAGCCGTCTGACGGCGTTGCGCCAGCGCGTGCTTGAAGCGATCTGGGAAGGCCATCGCCCGCTCGGTGCCTATGACATCCTTGCCCGCCTGAACCGTAATGGCGGCCGCAATGCACCGATGGCGGTTTATCGTGCGCTCGATTTCCTCATGGATCACGGCCTCGTCCACCGTCTTGCCAGCCGCAACGCGTTCATCGGCTGCCGTCACCCCGGCGACGATCACAGCGCCCAATTCCTGATCTGCGATAGCTGCGGCAGCGTCGCCGAGCTGGCGAGCGATGATGTCCACAAGACCATTGGGCGCGCTGCGGCCAAGAAAGGCTTTGCAGTCACAAGCGAAACGGTCGAGATCACGGGCCACTGCCCGAATTGCAACCCGTCATGACACGCACGGCCCGAGACGAGCCGTTGATCGAATTGCGCGGCGTTACTGTGCGCCGGAACGGCCGTGCGATTATCGACGCCATCGACATGACGGTGTCGGCCGGCGAGATCGTCACATTGATCGGACCCAATGGCGCCGGCAAGAC
>JAGREB010000340.1 GCA_020446775.1 Paracoccaceae bacterium | reverse complement strand
AGCCGATATCGCCCAACCAAACCATAAGACCACCGGAGGCGAACAGCAGAACCGATGCAATGGCGGCAATCACGCCCCAGCGTGTGGCGCGGTCGTGAACCGGACCGCGTTCAATTTTTATGGCGAGCCATCCGCAACCGTGCAGCACGAGCATCGCAACCGACAAGAGTCCGGCAAGCAGCGAGAAGGGATGAAATAATCCCAAGAAGCTACCCTCATAAAAGGTACGCAAATCGCCGTCGAGACGGAACGGGATGCCAGTGATAACGTTGCCCACGGCAACGCCGAACACCAGTGCTGGAACAAATCCGCCCACGAATAAGGCCCAGTCCCACGCTGAACGCCAAGATTGGTCTTGTTTTTTGGAGCGGTATTTAAAGCCGACAGGGCGCAAAATCAGTGACACCAGCACAACGAACATTGCCAGGTAAAAGCCTGAGAAACTGACCGCATACACAAACGGCCATGCGGCGAAAATCGCGCCGCCACCCAAGATGAACCAAACTTGATTGCCTTCCCAGGTCGGACCGATCGAGTTGATGACCATTCGTCGTTCTTCGTCGTTGCGTGCGACAAAGGGCAAAAGTGCGGCGACACCCAGATCGAACCCGTCGGTCAGGGCAAAACCGATGAGCAGAACGCCAAGCAATACCCACCAGATCAAACGCAAGGTTTCGTAATCGAGCGGAGGGACCATGGTCTAACTCCTTATTCGGCGGGGAGCGGGGCATACCCGCCAGCCACGCGAGTTTGTTCGGCTCCATCGTCGTCGATCGGGCCTTTGCGAATCGCCGCCAGCATGAGTCTGATTTCGATTACAGCTAGCGCGCCATACAACACCGTAAAGCCGACGATCGTCGTCCAGATTTGGGAAATCGTCAGACTCGAAGCGCCCAGAAAAGTCGGAAGTGTGCCTTCGATGGCCCAAGGTTGGCGGCCGACTTCGGCGAGGATCCAGCCGATTTCGGCGGCAAGCCATGGTAGCGGGACGAAGAACACGGCCGCGCGAAGGAACCACTTCATATCGAAGCGGCGAACCGTCGAATAATAAAACGCCGTCGCAAAGAAGGCGATGAATAGAAATCCGAGTCCCGCCATGATTCTGAATACCCAAAACATGACCGGTACATTGGGTACCGTGCTCCATGCGGTTTTCTCGATGTCTTCGCGCGTCGCGTCGCGCGGGTCGGCTATGAATCGCTTCAGCAACAACGCGTATCCGAGATCGCGCTTATGAAGTTCGAAGTCTTCTCGAGCTGCTAAATCCGTGGGGTTGAGTTTCAGCCTTTCGACGGCATCGTAGGCTTTGATCCCGCTTTCGATGCGGCCTTCGGCACGGATTACGAGATCATGAATGCCGGTCACTTCTCCCGTAATGCTGCGGGTCGCGATCAACCCGAGAACGTAGGGAATCTTAACTTCGAACTTTGTTTCGCGCTTTTCGACATTGGGAATTCCGAACACCGCGATTCCGGCCGGGGCAGGTTCCGTGTGCCACATGGCTTCCAGCGCGGCGAGTTTCATTTTTTGGTTATCGGTCAGCGCGTAACCGCTTTCATCGCCGAGAACGACGACCGACAACGCCGAGGCCAGACCAAATGCCGACGCTACGGTGAACGAACGTTTGGCGACGGCGGTCCATTTTCCTTTCAAGAGATACCAGGACGACACGCCAAGAACCAAGATCGACGCTGTCACGTACCCTGCGCTGACGGTGTGAACGAATTTTGCCTGTGCGACCGGATTGAACACCACGGCCATAAAGTCAGCGATTTCCATTCGCATGGTTTCGGGATTGAGCTTCGCCCCGACAGGATTTTGCATCCATCCGTTTGCGATCAGAATCCACAACGCCGAAAGGTTGGAGCCCAACGCGACCATGAACGTGGTGAACAGGTGCGCTTGTTTGGAGAGTTTGTCCCACCCGAAGAACATCAAGCCGACGAACGTTGCTTCGAGGAAGAATGCCATCAGGCCTTCGATCGCAAGCGGGGCCCCGAAGATGTCGCCGACATAGTGCGAGAAGTAAGACCAGTTTGTGCCGAATTGAAACTCCATGGTGATGCCGGTCG
>JAGREB010000339.1 GCA_020446775.1 Paracoccaceae bacterium | reverse complement strand
CAGCGGTTTGCGGGGCCGCCATCGCTTGCGCACCGCCGACCGATGCAGCGACCGCGCCCGATACGCCGAGAGTCTGCTCAAGCACCGTCAGCCGATAACTGACATCGTCGGACAGTTGCTCGACCCGGGCCGCCGTTTGCCCGCTGGCAAAACGGGTTTCCTCGATCTGCCCTGTCAGCTGTTCGACCAGTTGCTCGAGTTTGAGGATGCGGACGCTCAATCCGGCCAGATCGTTGCCGGGCGCCATGCCGTCGACGGTTCCACCCTCACTGGGTTGTCCTTGAAGGGTCGAAACCGACCGCTCCAAGCGGCGCAGGCGCTCATCGAGGTCGCGCGCGGATTGAGCCAGTGCCGTGCCCGCGATCAGGCACGCCGCCAGCGTAAACGCGGCGGACAAGATCAGCGGGCGGGTATTCGAGATATGTTTCATTCGACAGTCCGATCCAGTCAGCTCACCGTAGCCAAAACCGCGGGGAAGCCAATGACACGGTAAACCTGTGCCACGGGAAACCAGCGCCACAGGGAACCGGCCGTGCAGGCCCGCCACACACGCTGCCCCGAACTCCAGGCAACATTAAGGCGCATACGGCCATCCGGACTAGTCCGAATGGCCGATATGCGCCTCAAGGTTTTTGCGATGAATTCGGTCTGCGACAGGCGCAGGCCGCTTCACGTCCTTATTGGACGACCGAAACTCCGCGGCGGTTTTGCGCCCAGCACATTTCATTGGACGCAACGCACAACGGCCGTTCCTTGCCATACGAGATGGTCTTTACGCGGCTCGCGTTGACGCCGAGCGAGACCAAATATTGCTTCGCGGCGTTGGCGCGGCGTTCGCCGAGACCAAGGTTGTATTCGCGCGTACCACGTTCGTCGCAATGGCCTTCAACCGTAACCGTCCGCGACGGGTTCTGATTGAGCCACGCAGCCTGACCGCGCAGAACCGATTGAGCTTCGCCGGTCAAATCGTACTTGTCGAAACCGAAACTGACGGTGTTACCGACGACTTGGTTGAAATATTCAACCGAGTCCATCGCCGGACCCGACGGCGCGGCCGGAGCCGACATACCGCCGCCGCCCGAAGACGTCGCGGTGGTTTCTTTCTTCGGTGACGCGCACGCGGCCAAAGCGATGGCAACGATCACCGCCGAGATAAACTGGGTTTTCATTTTTTTAGTCCCCTGAGTGCACTGGAGTTAACGAGGTGAGAGAGCCGTTTAGCGAAACCAATCATAGCGAATTTCGAGTTTGTTTTTACCCATAACCTTGACGGACGCAAGAGATACAATATCGACAATCTCACTTGTACCCCGTCGTTATTGTGAAATTTTCGATGTGTTGCAAAAATGGATCATAGCGTTCCTGTACGGCAACATACACGATGCGCGACACCGGCAATCGGCCAACGCTCCAACTAAATAGCTGACTATTTACTAGGGCTAAGGAATGAGCGGAGACCACGCGGGGTCCGACGCGTCTTGAGGCGTGAGAATTTCTCTTTGATTATAACCCGTTAGGTCGATTGAAAAGAGCCGGGTCCGGCCACCGGAACCGTCCGCCCGCGTCGGCGACTGCGCGAAATACATCAACACTCTTCCATTCGGAGACCACGTCGGTGCTTCGACGAGAAATCCCTGGGCCAGCAACCGTTCACCGCCGCCGTCCGGCCTCATCACCCCAACATAAAAGTTACCCTGATTGATCCGCGTAAACGCGATCAAATCTCCGCGCGGCGACCACACGGGCGTACCGTATTTGCCCTGCCCGAAACTGATCCGCTGCACATTGGTTCCGTCGGCGTTCATCGTATAGAGCTGCTGGCTTCCGCCGCGATCGGAGTTGAAAACGATTTGATCGGCGCGCGGCGAAAAACTCGGCGAGGTATCGATCGCCGGATGATCGGTAATGCGCGTTGCCCGGCGCGTCCGCAGGTCCATCGCGTAGATGTCCGAATTCCCATCCGTCGCCATGCTGAAAATCACGGCGTTACCGTCGGGTGAAAAACGCGGGGCATAAGTCATGCCGGGAAAATCGCCCAAGACTTCCTGCCGCCCCGTGTCGATGTTGAACAGATATACGCGCGGCACGTCGCGGAAGTACGAGAGGTAGGTGATTTCCTGCGCGGTCGGCGAAAAGCGCGGAGTCAAAACAAGGTTGGAGCCATCGGTCAAATATCGGTGATTGGCGCCGTCTTGGTCCATGATCGCCAGCCGCTTGATACGCTTGATCGCCGGGCCGCTTTCCGCGATGTAAACGACGCGCGTATCGAAATATCCCGTCTCGCCGGTAATCGCCGTATAAACCTGGTCCGCGATGATATGCGCGACGCGGCGCCAATTCTCCGGCTGCGTCACATACGCCTGACCGACCATTTGCTGCCCGCCGAAAACGTCCCACAGACGGAATGAGATTCTGATTTGGCCGTTCGGCTGTGGCTCGATGGCGCCTTGAACCAGGGCTTGGGCCGCCAGCGTGCGCCAGTCCGGAAACCGCGGTTGCACGTCGAGCGACGGCAACTGTTGGAGAAATCCGGCTTTGTCGAGCGGCTTGAACAACCCAGAACGCTCGAGGTCGGCGGCAATGACCGTCGAGACTTCGCGGCCGATTTGCTGTTGGGCCGGGTCGCCCGCGCCGAAATCCGTCACCGCGACCGGCATGGGTTCGACGCGCCCGCGCGTGATGTCGATGCTTACGGCGGCCTCGGCGCGCCAAGACACCGAACCGAGAATCAAGACCAGCCAAACCAATTTCCGAATGGCGCTCATACCCGCATGACCTTCCTGAATTTCCAACCCGCGCTCAGCCGACATTTTCATACCATGGCAGCGTCATACCATGCCTGCCCCATGTCATGAACGCGGACCGGGGCTCAATTGATGCGTCCTTGTGGCGAAAAATTGAACGAGATTTCCTTGAACGTTTCGTAGTTTTGACGCGAGATCGGGATGTTTCCGCAACTCAAAACCGCGTTACGGGCGCTGTTGGCGAACGTACGGAACGTCGGATCCGACAGGTACCGCCCAACATCGGTGATTTGTGCCTGCTGAACCGATCCGTCGGGATTGATCCAGACATTTATTTCCACGGACAAGTCCTCGAGCCCTTCCTTGCCCGGATCGATACGCCAGCACGCTTCGATATGACGGCGGATCGCGTCGCGTTCAGTCATCGTCGCCCGGTCCGAGATCATCGGCGCGATGACTTTCGTATCGTTGGTTGTCGCCGCCGCGACTTGCGCTTCCTGTTTCTCTTCAGCCGTTTCTTTCTTCTCCA
>JAGREB010000338.1 GCA_020446775.1 Paracoccaceae bacterium | reverse complement strand
TGCGGCAGGACAGGTGTTGCGCATGACGGGCTCGGTCATCGACGTGACCGAACGACGGAACGCGCAAGACGATCTGCGCGCCAACCGCGAAACTTTGGAACTGGCGATCGCGGCGTCGAACGCGGGCTTCTTCACGCGCGAGTTTGATCCGGAGCGAATTTCGTGGTCGTCCCGACTAAAAGAGATCATGGGGTTGCCGGAGAACTACGACGTCGATCCTGGGTTTTTCCTCGAACGCGTTCATCGTGACGACAAACAACGGTTTATGGAGCAAATTGCGGTTGCGAGATCGCACAATGCGCCGGTCGATATCGAATTGCGGGCCCAACACGCCAGTGGAAAATTCGTTTGGCTGAATATTCGTTGGGTCGAGCAGGCCGACCAATCCGGAAAGCCTGTCCGCGAAATTGGCTTTATCCGCGATATTACGACTGAAAAAACCGCGGCCGCGGCGCTTGAAGCCAGCGAAATCAAATTCCGCGATCTGATCGAGGGCTCCATTCAAGGGGTCGTGATCCATCACAAATACAAGCCGCTGTTTTGCAACGAAGCCTACGCGCACATGCTTGGGTACGAAACGGTGGACGAAGTCATGGCGCTGCCTTCGCTCACCGTGCACCTGCAGCCGGAAGCGCGCGGCAACGCCGAGGAATTTTGGAACTCCGTAATAGCGGGCGACATGGACGGGCAAACCGTTCGCCGGCCCGTCGTCGACCGCATGAACCGGAAACGGTGGTTCGACGTCATAGGCCGGAGGATCAAGTGGGACGGCCAAGATGCGTGGCAGATGTCGGTGATGGACGTGACCCACGTCGTGACGGCATTGCGCTCGCTTCGGGAAAGTGAAGAGCGTTTCCGCGCGTTGATCGAGCATTCCAAGGACATCGTTGCTCTTCGCACGCTTGAAGGAGTCTCGACCTACGTGTCGCCTGCAAGTCTACGCGTCACCGGATATACGCAAGAGGAAGCAAAAGACACTTCTGTTAGTGAATACGTACACCCCGATGATCTGGCGACCGTCGTGGAACGCAGCAAGGCGCTCATCCAAAACCCGCACGCGGATTATCCTCCGCTTCAATTCAGACTTCGCAAGAAGGACGGCGGATACATCTGGCTTGAATCCGAGGTGTCGCTTGTTCCGGCTCCCGGAAATGAAGGCGGTTTGCGCGTCTTGTCGATTTCCCGCGACATTACGGAACGCGTCGAGCGTGAATCGGAACTCAAGGAAATCAACGAGCGTTTGCAACAGCAAACCGTGAAATTGATGCTGCTCACGCAGCAGCTTGAGCTCGAGCGTGAAAACGCAACCCGTGCCTACGCCGCGAAAAGCCAGTTCCTCGCCATGATGAGCCACGAACTGCGCACGCCCATGACCGGAATTCTCGGTGTCGCCGATCTTCTGACAAACAGCGGCCTGGAGGATAGTCAGCGGAATCTTCTCGGAACGTTGACGCGCTCGGCATACACGCTGCTCGATTTGCTCAATGATCTACTCGACTTCGCGAAGATCGAGTCCGGACAGGTCGAGCTCGACAATGTGGATTTTTCGATCCATCAAATCATCGAAGATGTCCGTGCACTGTTTACGCCGGTTGCGGCAAAGCGCGGTAATGCGTTGAAATTCGATATCGATAATTCCGTCGATCTTGTTTATTTCGGCGACGCGAAAAGATACCGCCAGATCGTCGTCAATCTTATCGGCAACGCCAACAAGTTCACCGAAAACGGATCCATATCCATTGGTGTTGCGGCGCGGCGCGGTGAAGATGGGCGCTTCGAACTTGAAACGCGCGTCACGGATACCGGGATCGGTATCGCCAAGAAAAACCAAGAACGCCTGTTCCAACCGTTCGTACAGGAGGATATTTCGACGTCGCGGCGCTTCGGCGGCACCGGCCTCGGCCTTGCGATTTGCAAGAGTCTCAGCGAAATGATGGGCGGCCGAATCTGGGTCGAGAGTGCGCTGGGGCAGGGGTCGACGTTTGCCTTTACCGTGTCTGTTGAGGCCGGGAACGCCGAAAAACTGTCCGTCGTTCCCGACGGAATGCGGCGCACCCCAACCTCACTCACGGACTTGCCGGTGCTCGAGCGTTCGCTCCACATCCTGGTCGCCGAGGACAACGATACAACACGCATGTTGATTTCGGCGATGCTGGACAAAATGGGGCACCACGTGACGACTGCGGATCATGGCGCGGACGCAGTTTCCCTTGTCATCGGTCCAAGCGCACAACAGTTCGATATCATCCTGATGGACATGCAGATGC
>JAGREB010000337.1 GCA_020446775.1 Paracoccaceae bacterium | reverse complement strand
AAACACCGTCATTCGAGAAGTCGATGTACTGAGTGCGTGCAGCCGTCGGCACCAAGCTTTTCACTTTGCGGCGCTCACGGTCGTAACGCAGTGCCAGCGAACCTTCGAGTTCCGGGGTGAAGTCGTATTGGAGCTGGCCGAACACGGCGAACACCTGGCTGTCGTACTTGTCGTGCACCAGCTGCTCGGTCGGATTGTTGCTGCCAGCCGGGACAAATAGCTCTTGAACGACGCCATTGCCCTGGTCGATTCCGGTGTTGACGCCGACGCGGCGATTGATGTCGAGCGCGTAAGCGCCCACCAGCCAGCGCATATCCTGGTCGCCCGGCGAGGCAAAACGGATTTCGGCGCTGATATCGTTCTGGAAGCGTTCCTGGTACTGGGTGCCGTCGCAACCCGTCGACGTGTAGGGACCGAGGATGTTGCCGTCCGGCGAGCCCGAGAACAGGATTTGCGGCGGGGCCAATGTGTACCCGCTATTGAAGATCGCGGCGGTCGAGGTTTGGCAGAAGCTGTCGGCGTTGAAGAAGCCGAACGCGCCCGACGTGCCGTCGGCGGTCAAATCGTTCTTGATGTCGCTGTACAGCACCCAAGCGGTGAGGGTCCCGGCGCTGAATTCACCTTCGTACTTGGCCGAGACTTCGAACGCCTTTTGGTCGTTGTCCGGGTCGATGTTGTTTTCGAACGTGAACTGATGGTCGTTGACGTTTTCGTCGAACAACGCGCCGTTGGGCAGGCCGAACTGGGTGAAGGCCGGCAGATTGAACGCGGCGTTAAACGTGATCGACGCGGCGTGCACTTCGCCATAGCGGGCTTTGATATCGAATTCGCTGTTTTCGCCTTCCCACAACAAGCGGCCGTTGAAGTTATAGCCCTTGAAGTCGTCGACGTTCTTTTGATTTAGGAACTGGTTGCGGAAGAAGCCGTCGGTTTTGCGGTAGTCGGCGCTCAACTTGGCATACAGGTTGTCGGCGACCGGGCCGGAAATGTAACCGGCGGCGGTGTAGGTTTTGTCTTGCGCGAACGACGCCTTGAACTTGCCTTGGAAAGTATCGCTCGGTTTCAGGGTCGAGATGATGATCGCGCCGGCCGCGGCATTGCGGCCGTAGAGCGCGCCTTGAGGGCCTTTCAAGATTTCGATCTGCGCGAGGTCCGAGTATTCGCGGTTGAAGGCGGCCGGGTTGGTCATCAACACGCCGTCGATGATCAGCGCGAAGCTGTTTTCGGCGTCACGGGCGCCGTTGATGCCGCGAATGTTGACCTGGGTGTCGCCGACTTCGGCGGTGTCGACCAGCGTCACGCCCGGAGTCAGCGCGATGAAGTCATGCGCGCGGGAAACGCCGGCGCGCTCCAAGGTATCCATGGTGATGGCGGTGATCGACGCCGGAACATCGGTGATCGATTCAGCGCGTTGCCGCGCCGTAACGATGATTTCTTCGATGGGGGACTGGGCCAAGGCGGCCGATGCGACCACCAAAGCGCTGGCGGACACGAGCAGGGTAGTTTTCAGGCGGAACGTATTCACGAGCATGCCTCCTTGGCATTTTATGTTTTGGACCCACACTCAATACGGACCAGAGCCGGATTGGTTGTGGGCCGCGTTCACATATTTTTTGGGCCGTCAGAACACCGGACCCGATGTCCGCGCGGTAAGACAGCTACACGTAGCAGCTGGTCACGCGCTCCCGGACGGGCTGTAAATTATCGAAATGTGACAGGGGATCAACGCGCAACGGCGTTTCGCGCCAGATCGTGGGCAGGAATATTGACGAATGTTGCGGGAAAGGCACACTTTGTTTGGGCCTGCCGCCGCAGAATATTTTTCCAATCAGCCGAGAAACTTGGCGGGCGGATAGGACAAATCCACGCGGTTAGCCGCCAATGCGTATCGCGTAATCCGTGCGCCCTTCGATGATCAGATCGTAGAGTTCCTGCGCACGGCCTCCGATCGATTGGATCAGGTCCTCATTGACGCCTTGGGCAGCCGCCTTCCAGGTGTCGAGCTGCGCCCGAGTCAATTGATGGGCGGTGAACCCGAATTCCTTCTGGCGGGCGAGTTCGTCGCGTTCCATGGTGCGCATGATTTTCCGGATTTCGTCGGAACTGGTGAACGTCGAGGTGACGATCTCGGCCAAGTCGGGCGGAAGACCGTCCAGCCACGCCTTATTGACCACCAGCAGATTTCCGATCTGCGTATATCCGACCAACGTGAAATGCGGCGCTTCGGGCGTTAGGCCGGTTTGGGCGTAGGCGACCGTGGGTGTAATTCCACCCTCGACAAGGCCTGTCTGGAGTGCGGGGATCACATCGGGACTGGGCAGATAGATGACGTCTGCGCCGGCGGCTTCCAAGAAAAGCTTTGCCGCTGGGTCTTGCGATACGCGGATAGGTACGCCCTTGATGTCGGCTGGCGTCAGTATAGGCTTTTTGGCGTAGATGTGCTGTTGACCCAGGTCGAGCCATCGTAGCGCGACCAGATTTTTCTCAGCCGCGAATTCCTTCAGGCGCGGCAGGACGTAAGTGTCGTGAACGAAGTCATATTCGTCGACGGTATTGTAAAGGTACGGTCCGCTCAGCAATCCCAGTTCAGGAATAAGGTTCGACAATACAAGGGTCGACAGTGAAGCGATATGTATGCGGCCGCGGCGAAGCGATGTCAGCACCTGTTCCTCGGCACCGCCTTCGCCATGGATCAGCATGTTCGGGACCAGCGCGCCTTTGGACTCGGCCTTCAAGCGTTCGGCGTAATCATTGAATACAATTTCGGTCGGCGATCCGGGGATGACGTAGGCGCCGATGACGACCTCGGTCGTTTCCGCGCCGCTTGGCGTCGCCCAAAGCGCCACCGCGGCGCCGATCGAAACTAATGCTGAGAAAATATTTTTCATGCGTCCTCGCGATTGTTCGCGACTATAGCACGCATGACGCCGGCACGAAGGGCGCTAGCTCGTACGGCGTCGAAGTATCGCGTCAAAAAAGCGCGAGTTGCTTGCGCGCGGCGCTGTTTTCGGGTGCAGGCGCGCAAAATTGGCTGGTGTCGAGGTCGAGGTCGCGCTGATTCAATCCAAGCCGCCGGCTTGCCAAGGTGAATCTCTGTTGCAGGGCATCCGCAATCGGCCCTGTGCCGCGCATGCGCGTGCCCCACTCGGCATCGTAGTCGCGTCCGCGCCGCATCGCGCGGACCAATGTCATGACCCGCTGCGCTTTACCCGGCACGGCCGATGCGAGCCACTCTTGGAAAACGTCACGGACTTCGAGCGGCAGCCGCAGCATTATGAATCCGGCTTCGCTTGCGCCCGCGTTTTTCGCGGATTCCAGGATTCGTTCCATCTCATGGTCGTTCAGGCCCGGAATTACGGGGGCGGCCATCACCATGACCGGGATTCCCACCGCGCTGAGTTCACGGATCGCTTCGATGCGGCGGACCGGTGTCGACGCGCGCGGCTCCATCTTGCGCGCCAAATCGCTGTCGAGGGTCGTGACCGAAATGCCGACTTTGACCAAACCTTTGGCCGCCATCGGGGCGAGCACATCGATGTCGCGGCGGATAAGGGCCGATTTGGTGACGATGCTTAAGGGGTGGTTGGTGCGCGCCAGGACTTCGATGACGCTGCGTGTAATCCCATGTGTGCGTTCGACCGGCTGATATGGATCTGTGTTGGTTCCCATGGCGATCGGCCGGCACCGGTAGTTCGGCGACCGCAATGCTTTTTCCAGCAGCGCGGCGGCATCCGGCTTGGCAAAAATCTTG
>JAGREB010000336.1 GCA_020446775.1 Paracoccaceae bacterium | reverse complement strand
CGTCGCGCTGGGCATTGCTGCCGCCGATCATATGAACCTGGCCGCGTACCGGCAGAAGTGTGTCGACACACGATGTCCAGTCACCGGCTTTGTAGGCCGCAATCGCCGCGCACAGCTCGCGCGCGACAGCCTTGGCGGTGATCGCATAGGTATCGGCGGCGCTCTCGACATGGGCGTCGATGGAGGCAAGGAACTTTGCGGCCTCGCCGGGAAGGACGGCCGCGAGCGGCATCATGAAATGAGCATCGACGAAAGCGAGCAGGTGTTCGTCGATCCGGCCCTTGACCTTGTCCGCAAGCACTTGCCAGCGGTCGCCGACATCCATGCCGGCCATTTCCAGCCGCAACAGCAGCGAGGTGTCGTTGGTGAGGTCGAGGTATTCGTCCGATTGCGGATCCCAGATCGCGGAATCGTAGAATGCGAGCACGTCGTCATAACGTTCCTGTTCGAACAACATCAGCACGCGATGCCATAGCAGATGATAGCGGAAGTTGTGCCACTGGCGTCCTTGATCGGAAACGTGGCGGTCGATCCACGTCAAACCTTCTGCGCGCTCGTCGCGCATTTCGTGTACGTGAGCGACCGCGTGAATGCCCCAAGCGTCGCCCGGGTTGAGTTCGACCGCGCGCCGCCCGGCGGCCAGCGCCGCGTCGTAGGCGCCGGTTTCCTCGAGACCGAACGCACGCATCGACAGCATATAGCCGTACCCCGCCATGCTCTCGTCCCAGGCCGGCCAAACGCGGGCGACGGAATCGCGCAGGTTGATCGAGTCGCCCATATAGAAGTGGGTGTAGTGCAGCATCTTGACGGCGAGGATATCGTGCGGATGGTCGCGGATGACCGCTTCCCACGCCGCCGTCGCACCGCCGAGATCAAGCCGGCACCACGCTTCGAGCGCGTCGACATACAGCCGTTCGCGCGGGGTCAGTGCGGCGTGACTGGCCTTCGCCAGCGCCAATTCTTTTGCCGCGCGTGGAACAAGCGGCTTCGATCCCATCAGATGGAACAGATATCCTTTGAAACAATGGGCGAGCGCGAACTCGCTATCGAGCGTCAGGGTGTCTTTTAATTTGACGCCGATATCGGGCGTAAATCCCAGATACGACATGACCGTGGCGTCGAAGGCGTCGACCGCCGCCTGGCTGGCCGCCGTGACCGCGAGCCCATGCGAATTCTGGAATGTCATGCCCCTGCCCCCAAATGCGAACGCCCGTCAGTGTGACGGGCGTTCGGTATCGGAGTCCAGTGGATCGCGCTTATTCGGCCGGCTGCGAGCGCGGCTCCAATTCGTCCGGCCGGTCGGCGCCGGGGAACAGCATGAAGATCACCGCCACGGTGATGAAAGCGGCGAGAACGATGATCATGTGCACCGTGTACTGTTCGGGATGAATCCAAATCTCGGTGAACATGTCCCAGCGCCCGGCGATCTCGACCGCGTTCCAGGTGATGATCGCAGTTGGAATGCCATACCGGAACGCCGACGGCAGCCGCGTGTACTTGCGTAACCGATTGAGCAGATACAGCGACCACGTCAGGATGCCGAAGAAAATCGGGTACATCGCCCAATGGTCGTCGCCCAAGATCTGCTTGTCGTAGATGACCAGCAGGAAAATGTAGAAAAACCAGATCACGTAGAGCGTTTCCATCGCGACGATCGCCGAAATGTTGCGCTGATAATTGAGCGTCGGCTTGCCGACCGGCATGTGCAGGTGCTTGTGCAGCCAGCGGAAGGCGTTACAGCGGGTTTCCCGGTTGAAATAGAAGAACACCAGCGTCGCGAACAGAACACCGATCGACGACGGCATGACGAGGTATTCGGCGCGGGTGACGATCTCGCCGTTTTCCACCAGATGTTCGACCCCGAGATGCCGGGCGTAATAGACGAACGAAAACTCGCCCCAGCCGTCCCAGATATAGGTGCCGCCCAAAAATCCGAGCCAGGTAGCGGCGTTTTCATTGTGATTGAGACGCACACCCCAATAGACGAGCGCCATACCCATCACCCCCATGAGGGCCGCGCTTTCGAAGACCCACTCTTCGCCGAAAATCTTTTCCTGAAGGATCATTTGGGTGTGACCGAGCCCCTGCAGCATCAAAACCAGCAGGAACGCGAACATGCCGATGAACGGCGGGCGTTTGAGCATTGAGACCATAAGTCAGTGTCCTCTTTCGAATTGACGGCAGGGCATCATTCGGCGGGTTGCGCCGCGCGGTCCTCGCGGTCGGGTGCTTCGACCGTGGGGAACAACGCGAAGATAACGCCCGTCGTGACAAGCGCGGCGACGATGATCGCCATATGCACGGTATATTTTTCCGGGTGAATCCAGACTTCCGTCAGGATGCGCCAACGGCCCATGATCTCGACGGTGTTCCATGCGACCAGCGCCGTGGGGATGGCATAGCGAAATGCCGACGTCAGCCGCGAGAACTTGCGCAAGCGGTTGAGCAGATACAACGACCAGACGATGAATCCGAAGAAGATGCCGTACATCGCCGGATGTTCGGCGCCGAGAATGCGCCGGTCGTAAACCACCAACAGGAACACATAGAAGAACCAGGTGATGTAGAATTTTTCCATCGCGACGATGGTCGAGATATTTCGCTGATAATTGAGCGTCGGTTTGCCCATCGGCATGTGCAGATGCTTGTGCAGCCAGCGGAAGGCGTTACAGCGCGTCTCGCGGTTCATGAAGAAGTACACCAGCGTACCCATCAACAATCCGATCGACGACGGCAGCACCATGTATTCGGGCAGTTGCTTGTGTCCGCCGCCGAGATCGAGTGGTTCGATGCCGATGTGGCGCGAATAATAGACGTAGGAAAATTCGACCCAGCCGGCCCATAACCACGACCCGCCGAAAAACCCGAGCCACGTCGCGGCGTGCTCGTTGTCGTTCATCCGAACGCCGATGTAGACGAACACCACGCCGACCAAACCTTGCGCGAATGCCGCCAGGAACTGCGCATCGCCGAACACGCGCATGATCATCACCATGACCGTGTGGCCAACGGCGGTGAAGATGAACACCATGGCGAATGCAATTCCGCCGATGAACGGCGGCCGTCTGAGTGCTGAGATCATGAACCCTGCCCTCCCCTTGCGGCAGACCATGCGGATCGTCGGATCATATGCTCATTCGCGAATCCGACCAATCGGCTGAATAGGCAAATACAAAAAACCGGACACATTACTGAGAATGTGTCCGGTTTTCCGTGAGTATCGAGCCGCAGTGCGTTTGCGGTTAGTTCGTGGTTAGTTTGCGGCCATTGGCTTGGGATCGTGTTCCATCGGCATACCCCAGTCGGGGTTGAACAGGTTCTTGGTGCCGATGCCGAGCGCCTTGGCGTCCATGATGAATGTCTTCAACCCGGACATGAATCCTTTGCCGGTCGAGCGGGCGAAGGCGATCTTGGTGCCGTCCGGCGAGATCGACGGCAGCCCGTCGAAGCCCGCATGGAACGTGAGGCGCACCGGCGGCGTGCCGGCGAGGTCGCCCAAGTAGACGTCCCAATCGTTCTTCTCGACGTCGGTCACCCGCACGAACACATAGTGCCGTCCGTCCGGAGCCGGGAACGGCGCCCAGTTCATGTCGCGGTCGAAGGTATAACGGCGCCAGTCGGTGCCATCGGTCTTGATCGTGAACACCGTCATCGGGGTCGGACGGATCTTTCCGTACTCGCTGTTGCGCCAGGCGCGGAACATGATGCGGTCGTCGCCGGGCATGAAGAATGGCGCGCCTTCCTGCCAATCGGGCGTATTGGTGAGCTGCCGCTCGTTCGTGCCGTCGACATTCATGATCCACAGATCCATTTTGCCGTTGATCTGGCGGCCAAACACGACCTGCTTGCCGTCATGCGACACCGAGACTTCAGCCTCGTAGTTGGAATTGTTGGTCAACCGCTTGACGTTCGATCCGTCGAGGTCGGCCATATAAAGCTCGGACCCTTGCGGATACTCATTCTGATCCGACCAATTGCCGACCGGAAAATCCATGTGGTCCTTGGTCGATGTGTAGACGATGTGCTTGCCGTCGGGGAAAATGTACGAGCACGCGTCTTGGCCTTTGTCGTTTGCGCGCCAGAACTTGCTGCCGTCGTCATAGAACAAATAGGTCAACGCGCCGTTGGTGCCCATCGACGTCTTAACCGCATCGGGATCGCGCGTCTGCGCGATCAACGTCCGGGAGTCGGGACCGTAGTAAGCTTCGGCCGCTTCGGGAATGTTGGGAATCATGTAGACCGACGGCTCGGCGCCGCTGGTGATCGGCGCCATCGCCGCCGCGCGCTGTTCGATCGACATGCCGGCCAGCGGATCGAAGCCTTTGTCCGCACCGCCCATGTCGCCGGCGCAAGACGCCAAGGCAAAAGCGGTCACCGAAATTGCCGAGACGTGGTGTAGTAAACGTTTCATTGCAGGTCCTCCCCGTTTTGGAGCACGGATTACTCCTCAATCCGCAAAACTTGGCAAGCTTTTGGGACAGAGTATTTTGTAACCTGATGTGACGATCCCCGGACTCAGGCGCGATTGGCAGAACATCGCGATTTGTTGTCCGATTGTTGACATTACGGCATGGAATAAGTCCGGGGCCAATCGCCAAATCTGTGGCAAACGCATTAAATCCGGCAGCGATGTCTGAAACGAGACAGCGATGCCGCCGAATCTTGCCGGCGAATCCGCCGATGTTAATGATTCGAAATCGCGAGTCCGCTCTGGCACCATTTTGAAGTAGAATCGGCGATTGATCCGCCGCAAACCGGAATTCCGCCCAGGAGGCCAATCATGTTCATCAATTTCTGGTATCCCGCGATCGCCAGCGCCGAGTTGACCGACAAGCCGGTCAAAGTGCGCATGCTGGGCTTGAATTTCGTCGTGTTCCGCGATTCGAAGGGCAAGGCTCAGTGCTTGTCGAACGTCTGCACCCATCGCGGCGGCAACTTGGCCGGCGGCAAATTGCACGGCGATTGCATCGCCTGCCCCTACCACGGCTGGCAATTCAACGGCGCCGGCGAATGCGTGAAGATTCCGTCCATCGGTAAGGACGGCAAGATTCCGGCGCGCACGCGCATCGACGCCTATCCGGTCGAGGAAAAATACGGATTGGTGTTCGCGTTCTTGGGCGATCTGCCCGAAGCGGAACGGCCGCCGATCATGCCGATCGAGGAATACGGCGCCGACGGCTGGCGCTCGACGATCCAGCATTGGGTGTGGGACATCGACTACAAGCGCTCGATCGAAAACGGCATCGATTCGGCGCACAATGAATTCGTGCATCCGACCCACGGATTTTCGGGAACGCGCGACGACTACAAACTCAACGAACCCGAAATGTGGACCGACGAATGGGGCACGGGGATTCGCAACAAACGCCTCGCCCCGCCGCTTAAGGACGAGAAGATGCGCGAAGCTTCGGGCCGCAACGTCGATGCCGTCGTCGAAAGCTCGACAGGGCATCACGGTATTGCGGCGGTATGGACGCACATCCATCCCATGCCGAACATGTTCATCCACCAATACCTATACGAGTGCCCGATCGACGCGACCCATACGTCGATCTACTTGATCAACATGCGCAACTTCCTGCTCGAGCCGGAACATGACGGCCGGATGATGGAGCGCAATCAAGTGGTGGCTTTCCAAGACCGCGACGTATTGACCGACGTGCAGCCGAAGCTGACGCCGCATACGCAAACCAAAGAAGCGTTCGTGCTTCACGACAAGCCGATCGCGCGCTATCGGCAGTGGCTCGACGAGTGGCAGGCGCGCGGCTGGCGCATCGACGTCGAAACGATCGAGCGCAACCGCATGACGACGGCCTATGCCATTCCGTCGCCGGCACGGCGGCAGCACAAAGGTTGGGTGATCGATGCTGTGCCGTTGTTATCGGCCCGCGATGCGGTCAAGGCCGCGGCCGAGTAAAGCGGTCGCGTAAATTAATTGACCTGAGTCAAAGTTTCTTGACGGCGAGTTGCTAGGGTTTGCTCATCGCTGTGCCATCCCAGGCTTCCCCGGCGCAGCGCCCTTCAGCGGCGGACCCTGAACGCAGTCCGCCGCTGAGCATTTGTGGGCTCCGGATTCACCAAATACAAAGATAGATCGGCGCGACAGCGGCCGCGCGCGTGGTTAGATCGCGCCCAAGACTTCGAACGCCGCCCGCTCGCCCGATTCGAGCGCGCCTTCGAGGCCGCGCGTCGAATTCGACGTATGTTCACCGCAAAAATGGACACTGCCGGCGGGCTTGGAAAAGGTCGGATGGAATTTCGTGATCATCCCCGGCCGCCAATAGGCGTACATACCGCCAGCATAGGGGTCGTTGACCCAGCTCCAGGCGCGCTCGAGCTTGACCTTTCCCTTGGTCGAAGGCCGGATACGCGCGAGTTCATCAACATACGCCGCGCCCGCCGTCTCGAGCGTCATGCGGTTGAGCCGCATCGCCTGCTTGCCGGTTAGAAACACGTAGAGGCCGACGACGTCGCCGCCGTCGGTGATCGCCGAGGCACGGCCAATCAGTGCGTTCGACCACATGCCGACCGGCAAGCCGTCGCTTTCCCAGAACTTGCCCTTCACCGACAGATAGGCGTGCCAGCATGTTCCATAAGGCAACGTGTTCACGGCTTCGGCTTGCGCGCCGCTCAAACCCGGGTCGAACGCCACGAAGCGCAAAGCCGAGAACGGCAGCGATACGATTGCCCGCTTGGCGGCAAACGTCCGGCCATCGGCAGCGACGACTTCGACGCCGGACGAACTTTGCCGCACGGCTTGCACGGCGGTGTCGAGGAACAGATCGCCCTTGAGCGACTTGCGCATCGCCTTCGGTAAACTCTGATTGCCGCCCTCGATGTCCCAGAACATCGGCCCCTGCCCCGAGGCTTGGCTCTTGGCGAAGTTCCAGACGTGGAACATGTGTACGGATGAAAGATCGTAGGGCGTATGTCCGTAACCGGGATTGGCGCCGAGTCCCAATTCGATCGCGGCGTCCGATTGCCCCTTGGCGCGGAATAGTTCGTAGAGCGACGTATCGTCCTTGGTGATGGCCGGCTCGGGCCAGGATTCCAGGTCGCCGAATGTCTTATAACGGTCGAGCATGCGGAACCGAAATTGATCGGGCGCGATCGCCTTGTCGTCGCCGCTGAACGGATTGAGCGCATGTGCCGGCCAGTCTTTCTTAAGAATGTTCTGGCCGTTGATGTGATAAACCCAGCTTAAGAGTTCGGAACGTCCGTCGCCGCCGGCCGGTTTACGCCCGATGCCGAAGCGGTCGCTCCAATCGAGAAACCGCGCGTACATCGAGCCGACCGACGAACCGCCGGCTTCGGGTGCGCCCGGGAGTTCATTCAACGTGTAGCAACGCCCGCCGACCCGGTCCTTGGCCTCGACCACCGTCACCGATAGGCCTTGTTCTTCGAGAATGCACGCCGCGATCAAGCCCGATAGTCCCGCGCCGACGATCACCACATCGGACTCTTTCGTCGCGGCGCGCGCCGGGCGGGTCAGGGACGACGATGCGAGCCAAGTTGCACCGGCGAGTTTCAACGACGACCGGCGGTTCAACCTAAGGCGTGACATGGCGGGACTCCGTACATATGTGCGGGCTTAACCGCCCGCATCGACCTGTTGAATGATGACCCGGGGACCGTCGGGCGACAACACCCTGCCCTCAGTGCCCACCGTCATTGGCAGGCGCGTCGCCCGCATCGAGATCGCGCGCGACACGGAAGCCGAAATACCCCATGTGCCGGTCGGCCGGGTCACGGCCCGGCCATGCGATGCGGTTGCGTTCGGGTGCAGTCATCCACGCACCGCCGCGCGTGCTATGTGCCAGGCAACCACCTTCCCAGGTCCAGGCGCGGCCATCGCGCGGCCGGCCTTGATGCGAACCGGCAAAACAGTCTTCCGTCC
>JAGREB010000335.1 GCA_020446775.1 Paracoccaceae bacterium | reverse complement strand
GCAGATCGGATCGACCTCGGTCACCATCACGCGGCACCCGGCTTGGCGCAGCGATGCTGCCGAACCCTTACCGACATCGCCGAACCCGTTCACGACTGCGACCTTGCCGGCCATCATGACGTCGGTCGCGCGGCGGATGCCGTCCACCAGACTTTCGCGGCAGCCGTAGACGTTATCGAATTTGGACTTGGTGACACTGTCGTTGACGTTGAACGCCGGGAACGGCAGGCGGCCGTCTTTGGCCATTTGATAAAGGCGATGAACGCCAGTCGTCGTTTCTTCGCTGACGCCTTTGATGGCGGCGAGGGTCTTCGAATACCAGCCCGGTTGTTCCTTGATGCGTTTGGCGATCGCGGCAAACAGGACGCGTTCTTCCTCATTCATCGGCTTTGAAATCGCCGAGGCGTCCTTTTCCGCGCGGGCGCCCAGCACCAGCAGCAGCGTCGCGTCGCCGCCATCGTCGAGGATCATGTTGGGTGCGCCGCCGTCGGCCCACTCGAAGATCTTATGCGTGTAAACCCAATAGTCCTCGAGGCTTTCACCCTTGATCGCGAACACAGGCGTTCCGGCCGCGGCGATGGCCGCAGCGGCATGGTCCTGGGTCGAGAAGATGTTGCACGAGGCCCAGCGGACGTCGGCGCCGAGGTGCTTCAACGTTTCGATCAACACGGCGGTTTGAATCGTCATGTGCAGCGAACCGGCGATGCGTGCGCCTTTGAGCGGTTGTTTGGGTCCGTACTCCGCGCGGATCGCCATCAAGCCGGGCATTTCCACCTCGGCAATCGCGAGTTCCTTACGGCCATAGTCGGCCTGCGCAATATCTTTCACGGCGTACTCAATCGAACCCATTCAACGTCTCCTGAACTCAAGGGGAAGGTCGGCGTCCGCATCTTCCGGTCGGCCATCCGTGGCGGAGGCCAAAAACAACCGGAGCGGCGTTAAAAAGTGTGGCGGGCGTATAGCAGACCGCTTGGGCCGGTGGCAACCCACGGCCCTGAAACAGGCATTAAATCTCGGCCAATTCGTCAATCATTCCACGCAATTTGGTCGGGTCGGATTCGCTGGTCAGGCGGCGCGCGCGTCCCGAGATCGCCGTCAGATTGAGGTCCAGAATGCGCTTTTTGACTTTCGGCAGGCTGCCGGCGGCCATGGATAATTCGGTTATGCCGAACCCCAACAGCAGCGGCGTCAATTTGTCGTCGCCGGCGATCTCTCCACACAGCGAAACCGGGATTCCCGCGGCCGCCGCCGATTCCGCGGAAAACTGGATCAGGCGTAAAACCGCCGGGTGAAGAGGGTTATAGAGATAGGCAACCTGCTCGTCGGTCCGGTCGATCGCCAAGGTATATTGCGTGAGGTCGTTGGTTCCGATGGCGAAAAAATCGGATTCGGCGGCCAATGCATCGGCTGCGAGCGCTGCGCCTGGAATTTCGATCATGACGCCCAGCGGCGGCAGTTGGTCGGGCAGTTTGACGCCGCTGCGCCGCATGCGCTGCGCCAGCCGGTTAAGCGCCATACGCACCTCGCGCACCTCATCCACCGTGCACACCATCGGCAACAGAATGCGCACGGGCCCGTAAGCTGCCGCGCGCAAGATTGCGGCGAGCTGAGTCAAGAGGACGCGGCGGCGATTGAGCGAAAACCGAATGGCGCGCAAACCGAGCGCCGGGTTCGGACCGATTTTCATGCCAAGCGCGCTGCCCAACTTGTCGGCGCCGACATCGAGCGTGCGAATGGTGACGGGACGGCCGTTCATCTCGGCGACGACTTGACGCAAAGCCTCGAATTGTTCGTCCTCGGTCGGCAAGCCGTCGCGGTTCATGAACATGAATTCGCTGCGGAATAAACCGATACCTTCGGCACCGGACGCCAAGGCCGCCTCGACCTCATTGGGCAGTTCGATGTTGGCCATCAGCCTGATCGCGAACCCGTCCTTGGTCACGGCGGGAACCGTCTTCAACTTGCGCAGCGCGCGCTGACCGCGCATTTGCGCCGCGCGCCGCTTCCGAAAGTCCTTGAGCGTGGCGGCGCCGGGATTGAGGACGACCGCGCCGGTCGAGCCGTCGACAATGATCTGATCGCCGTCGCGCGCGACGTTTAAAATGTCATCTTCGGCGATCACCGCCGGCAATCCCAGCGAACGGGCGACAATCGCGGTATGACTTTCGACGCCGCCCAAGGTCGTGACCAATCCCGCTGCGAGGTTCGGATCGAGCAGCGCGGTATCGGCGGGCGACAGTTCGTCGGCGACGACGACCGCGTTCTTGTGCAGCTTGGCGAGGCTTTGCATCGGCTTGTTGGTCAACGCCTCGACCAGCCGCCGGCCAACTTCGCGTACGTCGGCGATGCGCGCGGAAAGATAATCGTCGTCCATCGACGCGAAGGCTTCGGCCATCAAGCCGATTTCCTTCATCACGGCCGCTTCGGCGTTGACGAGATCGCTGGCAATGCGTTTCTGCACGCCGCGGATCAAGCGCGAGCCGCTCAGCATTTGGTGGTACGCTTCGAGCAGGTAACCGAGTTCTTCGCCGGCGGCGCCGGACATGCGCTTGGCTTCCGCCTGTAATCCGCTGATCCGGTCCGTCGCGCGGGCCGCGGCTTCGAGAATGCGGTGCTGTTCGTCGCGCACGCGCGAGGCGGAAATGCGGACTTCCTGAACGTGGAAGACGTCGCCCGAATCGTGGCGGTAGACGCGCCCGATGGCGATGCCGTTCGCCACGGCCAACCCTTGATAGCTTCGCTCGGTCTGTTGGGCGGATTTATTCTTCATCGAACTTGTTTGCGACCAATTCACACAGAGCGTCGAGCGCGGCGGCTGCGTCCGGGCCTTTTGCGCGCATTTCGATTGTTGAGCCCTGCGATGCCGACAACATCATTAGCCCCATGATCGAAGTTGCCGCGACGTCGTTTCCGTTACGATGCACCGAAATTTCGGATTCGAATTGCTGCGCGACTTTGCAGAACTTTGCCGCCGCACGGGCATGGAGCCCGCGGCTATTGCAAATTTCTGCGGTTCGGCACAATGCGCCGCTCATCGGTCAACTCGCATCGAATTCGGTATCAGCGCTCTTGGCCCAACAGCGCCGACGCGACGTTGATGTACTTGCGTCCGGCGTCCTGGGCCTGAGCCACGGCCTCGTGAAGGTCTTCATTGCCTCTGACCGACGCCAATTTGATCAGCATTGGCAGATTGACGCCGGCGATCACTTCAATCGGCGCGCCTTCCATGATCGAAATGGCGAGGTTCGAGGGCGTGCCGCCGAACATGTCGGTCAGAACCACGGCGCCGGCGCCCGCGTTGACCGTATCGACCGCTTTAAGGATATCGGCGCGGCGCCGTTCCATGTCGTCGTCCGGGCCGATGCAGACGGTGGCGACCTGCACTTGCGGCCCGACCACATGTTCAAGCGCTGCGACCAGTTCAACAGCCAACCGGCCGTGAGTGACCAGCACCATGCCGACCAAAGGTTTGTTCTGTGTCATGTATCCGTTCGTAATCGCAACAATCGAGGGCATCCCGCAGCGGACGGGAGATTAGCCCCGGCGATGCCGCGACGCGACTCTTTGCGTGTGCCGGAACCGACGATTTATGGGGTTGACCTTTGTTTTTCGGCGGCTAAACGGCGGACCGTGGAATATCGCGATGGCGGACGTCGAACGAGAGGTTGCGCGAGGTGAGCCACTCTTTCAACCGCTCCACCACGTAGACCGATCGATGTTGTCCACCGGTACATCCGACGGCGATGGTCAGGTAGGACTTCCCTTCGCGCTGGTAGAGCGGAATCAGCGGATCGAGCAAATTCGTCACGCCGGCGATAAACGGGGCGTAGGCTGGATCGGCCGCAATATAGGCGCCCACTTTGTCGTCGAGCCCGGTAAGGGGCCGCAAATCCTTTTCATAGTGAGGATTCGTCAAGAAGCGGACATCGAACACCAGATCGGCGTCGCGCGGTAGGCCATGGCGGTACCCGAACGACATCAGAAACAGGCGGATGGTTCGTTTCGCGCCCGCGTCGAATTCACCGTGGATGATGCGCTTGAGATCGTTTGCAAGCAGCCGCGACGTGTCGACCAGCAAATCGACCGAGCCGCGCAACGGAGCCAGCAATCGGCGCTCGATGTCGATAGCGACGCTGACCGGTAAGTCGTCGGCAAGCGGATGCGGCCGCCGGCTTTCGGTGTAGCGCTGGCCGATGATTTCGCTGTCGCAATCGAGAAACACCAAACCGATTTTCAATCGCGTGTGTTGGCGCAATGCGTCGAGTGTGCGCAGCAACTGTTCCGCCGAAAAATCGCGCGTCCGAACGTCGATGCCGATGGCGATCGAGCGGTTGTCGCCGGCGGCGACGACCGCATGCAGTAAGGCCACCGGAAGATTGTCGACGGTCTCGAAGCCAATATCTTCGAAAGCGTGCAAGGCCACGCTCTTGCCGGCGCCGGACATTCCCGTCACGACCACAAGATGCGCGGGCGTGTCGCCGGCTGCTTTGGGGGCTTTGGTCATGTCCGCGAAGATATCATGAGCCGGTGGCATCCGTCGTCACCCGTGTCCCCGCCGTCAGGGCGTTGACCACGAACCGAATTCTGGCCGCGGCCGACGGTTGCTGGGCGTCGAGTTCGATCCACGGCACGGAAACGCCTTCGATCGACGTTGTCGTGCGATCCGGCAAGCGTTCGATATCCTCGACGGGGCGCAAATCGACGGCCAGGCCGATCATGACCTTGGCGCGGTAAGGAATGCGAACCACGCCGAATCCGCGTACCTCGATCAACCCGGCAATGGCGCCGGGGGTGGCTGCTTCGAGGCGGCCGCCGGCGGGGGCGATGTCGACATAATCGTCGGCGACCAAGACCGCGCCGCCGTCGATCAGCCGAAGCGCAAGGTCGGATTTCCCGCTGCCGGAGGGGCCGCGGATCAGGATTCCGGTTTCGGCGATGGCAATGCAGGTCGCGTGGACGCGGGGCATGGCGCCAGGGTGGCGCTGCGCACGGGTACTGTCAATTCGGCGGCAGTAGCGGAGAATCGACCGGTAGCATGACGCGTGCGATTGGATTACACCACACGGCACAAATCGGCCTCATTCCCATTCCCATGCTCACCCAGGTTCTTTCAATCGTCGCGCCCGTGATGCTGATCGCCGGTCTCGGTTTCGCATGGGGGCGTGCACGCCAGCCGTTCGACACCCAAATGGTCTCGGTTCTGGTCACCAACATTGGCGCGCCGTGCCTGCTGTTGTCGAAACTCTTGACCGACCGTCCCGACTTGGTCGCCATGGCCAGCATGGTCGCGTCGGCGGTATCGGTGGTCGGCGGGTTGGCGCTGATCGGATACGTCCTGTTGCGCATTTTCGGTCAACCGGCGCGCGCGTTCCTTCCCGTGATGATATTTCCGAACGCCGGCAACATGGGCATGCCGTTGTGCCTGTTCGCGTTCGGCGAGAGCGGCTTGGCGTTGGCCGTAGCGTTTTTCTCCACCACCGCATTGCTGCAATTCGGTCTCGGTCAAGCGATCGCCAGCGGCCGTGCCGATTTGAAAGCCTTTCTGGTCAATCCCGTTTTGTGGGCGTTCGTGATCGCGGTGACGCTGCTCGCGTTCGATGCCACGTTGCCGACGTGGACCATGAACACGCTCGGTGTGCTTTCCGGAATCGTCATTCCGCTGATGATGCTGTCGCTCGGAATTTCGCTCGCCTCGCTCCGCGTCAGTTCCATCGGCCGCGGCATGGCCATGGCGGTATTCCGTTTGGGCGGCGGGTTTGCCGCCGCGCTTGCCGTCACCTCGCTGCTCGGGCTTGAGGGTACGGCGCGCGGCGTCGTGCTGATCCAGGCGTCGATGCCGTCGGCGGTGTTCAACTACATGTTCGCCGCCCGCTACGGCAACCAGCCGGCCGAGGTCGCCGGTGTGGTTCTGATCGCGACCGTGCTGTCGTTTCTGACGCTGCCCGGCTTAGTGGCGTTCGTCTTATAATTGACGCTAGGCGGCGGGCAGGTTCACCACGAACCGTGCGCCGGGACCGTCCCGGCGGTTGCCGGCACTGATGGACCCCTGGTGGGCTTCGACGATCTGTTTTGAAATCGACAAGCCCAGCCCCGAGTGCGTGCCGAATTTCTCGGCGCTCGGGCGTTCCGAGTAGAACCGCTCGAAAATCGTCCGCTCCTTGCCGGCCGGAATGCCGGGGCCTTGATCGAGGATTTCGACGGTGATCGCGTGTCCATCGCGGTATCCGCGTACGGTGATTTTTCCCTTGGGCGGGCTGAACGATGCCGCATTGCCGATCAAATTGCGGAACACTTGGCCGAGGCGGCCCTCGATGCCGCCGACGGTCAACGGGTCGTCGGCCGCGACATCCAGATCGACGGTTGCTTTATCGGGTTCGTCGCTTGCGTTGTGGACTTCGGCCAAAGCCGAAAGCAGCCGCGCGACGCTGACGGGCTCCATTTCGGCGCGCGATAACTCGGCATCGAGGCGCGATGCATCGGAAATATCGGAGATCAATCGGTCAAGCCGCGTTACGTCGTCGAGAATAATCCCCATCAGGCGTTTTTGTTGTTCGGGATCCTTGACCCGCGACACGGTCTCGACCGCGCTGCGCAAACTCGTGAGCGGGTTTTTGATTTCATGTGCGACGTCGGCTGCGAACCGTTCGATGGCGTCGAGCCGCGCCCACAACGACTCCGTCATTTCCCGCAACGCGGCCGACAACTCGCCGATCTCGTCGCGCCGTCCGCTCAAATCCGGAATCGGATGGCGGCGATTTTTGCCGTGGCGCACGTGCTCGGCCGCTTCGGCCAGCACGCGCAGCGGCCGCGCGATCGTTCCCGCCAAATAGGCCGACGTCAGCACCGTCAAACCCAGTACCCAGCCGAACATGGCCAGGATCGAACCCCGCACCGCGAACAAGCGCGCGTCGATATTGCGGCCGTCGCGCGAGACAAACACCACGCCGACGACCTGTTTGTAGAACTGGACCGGGACCGCGACGGTCAGGATTTTTTGCCGGTCGGCGCGCCGGCGCACCCTCTGATCGGCTTCGCCGGATTCGAGTGCCTTGACGACTTCGGGATAATCCTGGGCCCCCGCGCCGGGGCGTTCGACATATGCTTCGATGTCGTTGTCGTAGGCGAAGCGGCCGAACGTTGCGTCGTAAACCCGGTGCCAGATTTCTTCCAGCATACTTTCGTCGGGCGGTGGCAGGTCGACGACTTGCACTTCGCCGCCTGGACCGAGCAACAGCCGGCTGTCGACGATCTGTGAGCCGTTGCGGTCGAACAGGCGCGCACGCAATTGCGCGAGTTCGGCAAGCCGCCGGACCAGTTGGCGCGCGGTCGGCGCATCGATGATGCGCACTGCGCCGCTTGGCGTGAAGGTTGGAAAATCGGCAGTCGCAGTTTCGACCACCACCGCGCCTTCGCCGACCGAGGCGGCGATCAGCTCGCCTTGCGTCCGCAACGCCTCGAGTTCGGTTGCGACCAGGGTTTGTTCATATTCGTCGAGAAACAGCAGGCCCAAAACCAGGAGGACGGGCGCGGTCAAATTGACGGCGAGGATGCGCCGCGTCAGCGGCGTCCAAAGCCGCCGCTGTCCGTCGGGCCCGGCGCTGACCGCCGGGGCAAGGCGTAAATCCGGGTCCGCGCGCAACCTTCACCTGTTCAACCCGCTTTGACCGATCTCCCCTGGGCCGGTCACGCGGCGACAGGAAGATCCGAGTATTTGTAACCCACGCCGTACAAGGTTTCGATACGCGAAAACTCCTTGTCGATCTCGCGGAATTTCTTGCGCAGGCGCTTGATGTGG
>JAGREB010000334.1 GCA_020446775.1 Paracoccaceae bacterium | reverse complement strand
CATCACCGGCCTGCACAGCCGCCGGCACGAAGCCGAGTTGCGCTTGCAAGCGGCTGAAACGAATCTCAATCGGCTGAACGACGTCATCACGGCGCTGACCACGCAACTCGAAGCGCTGAAGAAGCAGGCCCGCCAGGCGGTGCGCTACCGCACCATCAGCGACAGCATCCGTTCGGCCGACGCGTTGGTGTTGTTAATCAAACGCACCGAAGCAGCCGCGGCCCTGGAGGCCGCGATCACCGCGCTGGCAGAGATCGAAGGTGAAGTGGCGACTCGCTCGACCGCCGCCGCGAGCGCCGCAACGGCGCAGGCGGACGCCGCCGCGACCATGCCGGCGTTGCGTAAAGCCGAAGCCGAGGCCGCCGCGCGCCGCCAGGCTTTGGTGGTTGCCCGCGACAAACTCGACGATGAACTTGAGCGTATCGCCGAAGCGCGCGCCGCCGCCGAGACTCGTCTCGCGCAGATCAAGGACGACTTGGCGCGCGAAGGCGAGCGCATCGCCGACGCCGACGACGCCCTGAAGCGCGTCACCGCCGAACAGGCAACCCTCAACGCCGAAGCCGATGCCGAAGCGTCTTCGCGCGAACAAGCGCGCGACACCTTGATGGCGGCCGCCCGCGCGGTCGAAGACATTGAAGCGGATCTGACCCGGTTGGCGAAAGCGCTGTCGGACGGCGACGCCGGCCGCGCCGCCGCGCGCCAGCAAGCCAATGAAGCCGATCTGCGTTTGCAACGCGCCGAACGCAGGCTCGGCGATGTCATGCAGCAGTTGGAAACGGCACGCCAATCGGCGGTCGCGCCGGACGTGCTCGCCGCCGAAGAAACCCGCACCGCCGAGGCCGAGGCCGCCGTTGTCGATGCGCGGCAGACGTGGGACCGGGCCGAGGCCGAACGTCTGACGGCGGAAAAGAACGCCGAAGCCGCGCGCGCCGAATTGCAGGACAAGGCGACAACCCATACCAAGCTTCAGGCCGAAGTCACCGCGCTGGAAGCGTTGTTGGCGGAACCGGTCGACGGCGGTTGGACGCCGATTGTCGACGCGGTGTCGGTCGAGAACGGTTTCGAAGCGGCGCTGGGCGCGGCGTTGGGCGACGATTTAACGGCTGCTGCGGACGATGACGCGCCGATGCGGTGGATGTTCCTGCCGCCCTATTCCGACACACAACCGTTGCCGGAGGGCACGCGGCCTTTGAGTTCGGCGGTCAACGCACCGGATCGCTTGAGCCGCCGCCTGTCGCAAGTCGGCATCGTCGCCGACACCGCGACCGGCGCGAACCTGCAACGCAGCCTCAAGCCCGGCCAGCGTTTGGTAACGGCTGCGGGCGATCTGTGGCGTTGGGACGGTTTTTTCGCCGCTGCCGGCGCACCGAGCGCAGCGGCCGCGCGTTTGAAACAGCGCAATCGGTTACGGGAATTGCGGATCGCCATTGAGACGTCTTCGGCCGCCGCACGCGCGGCCGAAGAAAACGCGACCGCGGCCAAGTCGACGTTTGCGGCCGCGCAAGAATCGGAGCAACACGCCCGGACCGCCATGCGCGGCGCCGAGGATACGCGTAATCGCGCGCGCGACGCGCTCGGCGAGATTCGCCAGAAGGTCGCCGCCGCCGAAACGCGCGTGGCCGCGATCGATGACAGCCGCCGCGAGCTCGAAACCGAGATCGAGGAATCCCGCGCACAAAAGTCCGCCGCCGAGGCCCGTCTTGCAGAATTGGGCGACGGATCCGCGTTGCGCGAGGATATCGACACCAAGCGCGCCAGCTTGACGGGCCTGCGTCAGGAATTGATGGAAGCGCGCGCGAACTACGACGTGCTCGCCCGTCAAGCCGAGGAACGCCAACGCCGCCTCAGTGCGCTGCAATCCGAAGAAACGTCGTGGAGTTCGCGCAAAAGCGCGGCCGTGGCGCAAGACGAGGCCCTGCGCCAGCGCGAGCAAGACGTCAGCGCGGAAATCGATGCACTTGCCAAGCGTCCGGCCGACATCGAAAACCAACGCGCCGCGTTGATGGACCAGCTGGAAGTCGCCGAAGCGGGCTTGCGCAAGGCAGCCGACGCGTTGGCCGAAGGCGAACAAATCCTCGCCGCCGCCGACAAAGCGTTGCGCGAAGCGGAACACGCCGTCTCGGAAGTACGCGAAGAACGCGTACGCCGGGAATCCGCCGTCGCCCAAGGCGAGCAAACGCTCGGCACCGTCGACAGCGCGATTCGCGAGCGCATTTCGTGCGAGCCGGGCGACGTGCGCGGCTTCACCAAGCTCAAGGACGACGAACCTCTGATCGCGCTCGAACAAGCCGAAAAGCGGTTGCAGCGTTTGTTGAGCGAGCGCGAGAACTTGGGCGCGGTCAACCTGCGCGCCGAGCAGGAATCGCAGGAGATGGAGCAGCAAATCAACGGCATGACCGCCGAACGCGACGATCTGGTCGGCGCCATTGCCCGTCTGCGCGAAGGCATCCAAAAGCTGAACCAGGAAGGCCGCGAGCGGCTGCTGAAGTCGTTCGAAGAGGTCAATGGCCACTTCAGCCATCTGTTCACCCGCCTGTTCGGCGGCGGCCGGGCCCACCTCGCTCTGACCGAAGCCGATGACCCATTGGAAGCCGGGCTCGAAATCATGGCGAGCCCTCCCGGTAAGCGGCTGCAGAACCTGGGCCTCCTCTCCGGCGGCGAGCAGGCGCTGACGGCCACCGCGCTCTTGTTCGCGGTGTTCATGACCAACCCCGCACCGATCTGCGTGATGGACGAAGTGGACGCCCCGCTCGACGATGCCAACGTCGACCGGTTCTGCACACTGTTGACCGAGATCACCAAGCAAACCCAGACCCGGGTTCTGGTGGTGACCCACCACCGCATGACCATGGCGCGCATGGACCGCCTCTACGGCGTGACCATGGCCGAACGCGGCGTATCGCGGCTGGTGTCGGTCGACCTCAAGGCCGCCGAACAGATGCGTGACCACGCCGCCTAAGCGGCTTCTCCACAGGTCGTATTCAGGCCCATTTTTCAAGGCGTTAGAGCGCTTTTGCAGCGCGGGAATCAACCTTGACACCCCGCAGGTCGCTGCCTATGTTGCGCGCGCTTTTGAACCGGGTTTCGTTGCCGCCAGCCTATCGTCGGCGCGCGTTTGCAGCTAAAAACGCGCGATATTCTCGTCACTTACCATAGGCCCGACCATGACGGACCGAGACAACCCGCCGTCACGCGAAGACGTTGCCGCACGGCTTGCCGCCGTCGCAGCCCAACGCGAAGCGGAGCGGGCCGAACAACAAAACCGTCAGGCCGCCAACGCGGCGCGCGGAATCGGGTTCAGAATCGCCATCGAACTGGTCGCCGCAATCGCGGTCGGCACAGCGATGGGATACGGCCTCGATAGCTGGTTCGATACCGCACCGGTTTTCCTGGTCGTGATGATCGTGTTGGGGTTCTGCGCGTTCCTGATGAACGTGTTCCGCATCATGAAAGGCCTCGACCAGTCGGTTGGATTGGGACGGGCGATGCGGGAAGCGGATACGCCGGGCCACGATGGCCGGCACGGGAACGGCGCGTGACGGATTGAAGGAGTTGAGTGGTGGCCGCTGAAGCTGGAGCCGAGTCCCACGGACCGATGGAGCAATTCGTCCTCAAGCCGTTGATGCTTGGCGACACGCCGCTGGCCTTCACCAATTCCGCGCTGTTCATGACGTTCGCGGTGCTCGGCACGCTGGCCCTGTTCTGGGTCGGCACGCGCCACCGCACCATGGTGCCGTCGCGGTGGCAGTCGGTCTCCGAGATGCTCTATGAATTTGTCGGGAGCATGGTGAAGGAAAACGTCGGCAACGAAGGCCGCCCGTACTTCCCGTTCATCTTCACGCTGTTCATGTTC
>JAGREB010000333.1 GCA_020446775.1 Paracoccaceae bacterium | reverse complement strand
TGGCGGAATTGGTAGACGCGCTGGCTTCAGGTGCCAGTGACCGCGAGGTCGTGGAGGTTCGAGTCCTCTCCTGGGCACCATTTTTCGGCGGGTTGGTTTACGACGCGAGACGACAAGCGGGGTTGCCGTGACGAATCATTTGCACAAGGGCGACCTCCCCGGCACCGTCAAATTCACCGGTAGCATCGCAATCGATACCGAAACGATGGGGTTGCGGCTAAACCGCGATCGCCTGTGCGTGGTGCAAATCTCGGCCGGCGACGGCGATGCGCATATCGTCAAACTGATCCCAGGCAAAAATTCGCCCAATCTGGTCCGGGTGCTCGACGATCCGAAATTGCTGAAGATATTTCACTTCGCCCGCTTCGATCTGGCGATGATCCAAAAGCATTTCGGCATCCGCTGTACGCCGGTGTATTGCACGCGCACCGCTTCGCGGCTGGTACGCACCAATACCGACAAGCACGGCTTGAAAGATTTGTGCCGCGACTTGCTCGGCATCGAAATCTCGAAGCAGCAGCAGTCGTCGGATTGGGGCGGTGACACCCTGACCCCCGAACAGATCGATTACGCGTCAACCGATGTCCTTTATCTTCATAAGCTCAAGGATATCTTGGATAAACTTCTGGCCCGCGAAGGGCGCGCTGCGCTGGCCCAGGCGTGTTTCCAGTTCCTACCGGACCGGGCCGCGCTCGACCTGGCGGGTTGGCACGACGAAGACATCTTCGCGCACTGACCGCCGCCGTCTTCCCACGCCGAACCCTAAACCCTTGTCATTTAAGAAAATTGGGGCTTTTCGCCGGGTCTCCCGCCGCCTAATTTGGCGTCTTGGGTTGTCGCACGGATATCCCCACCCCACATCAGCGCGGCGGCGCGGAATAGTGTATGATTTGCCTTCTGATCTTTCCGATTCAATGCGTTAACAGCACTTTGTCGTCTCGAACCTCACCGACCTGAATGGCCGTCTCCAAAGCCCAAACCAAACCGAAGCCCACTGCCGCGCCCACTGCCGCGCCCACCGTCGCGCCAGATGCCGTCGAGTCCGCGCGGCATGTCTTCGCCCTCGCGGGCGAAGCGATCGCTGCTTTGGCCGGCTCGGTCGGCGCCGATTTTACGGCCTGCATCGACCTGATCGCCGCCGGCACCGGCCGGGTGATCGTCTCGGGGATGGGCAAAAGTGCCCACGTCGGCCACAAGATCGCCGCGACCTTGGCTTCGACGGGAACGCCGGCGTTTTTCGTTCACGCCGCCGAGGCGAGCCACGGCGATCTGGGCATGATCGCGGAAAACGATATCGTGCTTGCCCTGTCGAACAGCGGCGAAACGGCCGAGCTTGCCGATCTCATCGCCCACACCCGGCGCTTCGGCAACAAACTGATTGCGATGACCGGTAAGCGCACGTCGAGTTTGGGCCAAGCCGCCGACATCGTTCTCGAACTACCACCGCTCAATGAGGCCTGCCCCTTGGGCATGGCGCCGACGACGTCGACCACGGCGATGATCGCTTTTGGCGACGCGATTGCCGTCGCTTTGATGGAACGCCGCGGGTTCAGCCACGAGGATTACAAGGTGTTCCATCCGGGCGGCAAACTCGGCCGCCGCTTGCTCAAAGTCGGCGATTTGATGCACGTCGGCGACGAAATGCCGTTGATCAAACCCGATACGGCCATGCCTGAAACAATCCTCGAAATGACCCGCAAGACCTTTGGGATCGCCGGCGTGGTCGAGAACGGCAAATTGATCGGCGTGGTGACCGACGGCGACTTGCGCCGCCATATGTCGGCCGATCTGTTCAAGTCCACGGCTGCCGGCGTCATGACGCGCAATCCGAAAACAACCGGTGCCAATATCCTCGCCGCAGAAGCGGTGCGCCGTATGAATGAGTGGAAGATCGCCTGTTTGTTCGTGGTCGATGAGGGCAAACCGGTGGGAATTATCCGTTTGCACGACATCCTGCGCGCGGGCGCTGTGTAGGCGATGGCCGCATCAAATTCGTCCACACCGGTGCAACACGACGACGCGGCATGGCAGCCGCGCACGATCGATGTTTCTGGAACGGTCAACCGCTACAGCAAGTTTGTCAGTTGGATGCGGATTGCGCTGCCGATCTCGGCCGGGCTCTTGCTCCTGATCGTGATTGTAGTGCCGCAGTTTCGCGGCGACGACGAACGGTTCCGGATCGGTGAAGCGCCGGTCCCGGACGCCGCTGTCGACACGCTTAGCATGGTCAATGCGCGCTATTTCGGCACCGACGCCAAAGGCCAGCCGTTCTCGGTCACGGCGAAATCCGTGCGCGAGCGGTCGGGCGGCGACAAGCGCGTGGAACTGACGGCGCCGCAGGCCGATATCACGCTGTCCAACGGCACCTGGCTGTCGGTCGATGCATCCGAAGGCCTTTATGACAGTTCTGCCGAGGTGCTCGATCTCAGCGGCGAGGTGAATCTGTTCCAGGACCAGGGGTATGAAATTCACACCGCATCGGCCACGGTCCAACTCAAAGACGGCGCGGCATCGGGCAACAGCGCGGTGGACACGCAAGGCCCGTTCGGGCAGATGACGTCGGCGGGGTTCAAGCTTTTCGATAAGGGTGAAGTTGTCGTGTTTACCGGTCCGGCCCATCTTGTGTTGCGCGGCACATCGTCCACACCGGGCGGCGAAGCGAAGGGCGCACCATGAAGATGATCCGCGCCGTGCTGGCCGCGCTCCTTCTTCCGCTTGCCGCCAATCCCGCGGCGGCGCAATCGCTTTCGTTTACATCGAAGAACTCCAGCTCGCCGATCGATGTGACCGCCGACAGCGGAATCGAGTGGCAACAGACCGAAAAACTGTTTATCGCGCGTGGGAACGCCAAAGCGGTTCAAGACGATCTCAGCGTAACCGCAGATCAATTGATCGCGCATTACCGCGATACCGACGGCGGCGACACGCAAGTATTTCGCGTCGACGCGATCGGATCGGTAACGATCGCCTCGTCGGAAGAAACCGCCACCGGCAAAGCTGCCGTGTACGATTTCGACAAAGCCGTGCTTGTCATCGAGGGTGATCCGGTGACGTTGACCACCAAGAACGGCACCGTCACGGCCAACGACACGATTCAATACTGGATCGATGAAAGCGTCGCGGTCGCGGACGGCGATGCAACCGCACGCGACGAAGATCGCCGCATTCGGGCGGACAAGCTTGTCGCCTACTTCGCGTCGGCGGAGAAGAATCAAGATGGCGGCGCCTTGAAACGCGGCGAATTCAAGCTGGTCAAGGGCGAGGGACGGGTCGTGCTGACAACGGCCAAGGAAGTCGTGTCGGGCGACCGGGGCGAATACAACCTCGAAACCGGTATCGCCAAGCTTGAGGGCTCCGTTAAGATGACCAAAGATAAAAACCAACTCAGCGGCGGTTTCGCGACTGTCGACACCAAAGCCGGCACCAGCCGGTTGTTCGGGTCGGCGCGCGAGGCGGGTGTCGGCAGTCCGGCGGTCGAAGCGCGGGTCAAGGCGCTGATCGCGCCGAAGCCCGAAACGCGCGCAAGCCGTGAACCGGGCGCGACAGGCGGCTGACCGGCAATGATTGTGTGAAACTGAAGTTACGGCCCACTGTGCAAGTCCAAACCTCATCTCCATCCGGTACCGCGAACGCTCCGCCCGTTGCCGACGACATTCCTAAAACCGGACTGGTCGCTGCGCATATCGCGAAGACCTATAAGGGGCGGCCGGTGTTGCGCGACGTCGGGTTGTCGGTCCAGCGCGGCGAGGCCGTCGGCCTGCTCGGTCCCAATGGCGCCGGCAAGACGACATCGTTTTACTGCGTGACCGGATTGATCAGTCCGGACGGCGGCAAGATCTATCTCGATGGGCAGGACATTACCGCGCTACCGATGTACCGGCGCGCGCGTCTCGGCATCGGCTATCTGCCGCAGGAAGCGTCGATCTTTCGCGGCATGTCCGTGGAGGGGAATATCCGCGCGGTCGCCGAAGTGGTCGAGCCCGAGAAAGCCGGGCAGGATGCCTTGGTCGAAGCCTTGCTCAAGGAGTTTTCGATCGATCATCTGCGCAATTCGCCCGCGCTTGCGCTGTCGGGCGGCGAACGCCGCCGCTGCGAGATCGCGCGCGCCTTGGCGTCGCGGCCGAGCTTCATCCTGCTCGACGAGCCGCTGGCCGGGATCGACCCCATCGCGGTCGCGGAAATTCGCGAAATGGTCTCGCATTTGAAAGATCGCGGTCTCGGCGTGCTGATTACCGACCATAA
>JAGREB010000332.1 GCA_020446775.1 Paracoccaceae bacterium | reverse complement strand
CGCCATTGACGCCGAAATCGGGCGAGGCCGAGGAAAACACCGCGCCGACGGAAACCGCCGCCAGCATGGCGATGACGGTTTCGGGGCAGTTGGGCATGTAGGCGGCAACCTTGTCGCCGGCGCGGACTCCCATCCTCTCGAGCGCTTGGGCCATGCGCGAGACCGCTTCATAGAGCTTCTTATAAGTCAGCGCACGGCGGCGGCCGTTTTCGCCGCGAAACACGATCACCTCGGCGTCCGGGGGCCGCGGCCTCAGCAGGTTTTCCGCGTAATTGAGACTGGCCTCTGGAAACCAGCGCGCGCCGGGCATTTTTGTGTCGTCCTCGACCACGATATCGCCCGACTCCCCTCTGACGGCGCAGGCATCCCAGACATGCAGCCAGAATTTCTCGGGCTCGGCGATGGTCCAGGCGTGAAACGCGGCGTAATCGGCGAATGTCACGCGATATTCGCGCGCCAGATCGGCCATCAACTTGGCCATGTTGGTGGCAGCCGCCGCTTCCGGCGCGGGACGCCACAGTTCCCCCGTATTTTTCACGTCTGACATGCGAAATTCGCGCGATCGCGCCCTAGGTTTGCTGGGTGGCGCAGTGTAAAGAGTGCGCGCCAAACCTGCCAAGAATTCATCTTCGCCGCAGCGATACTAAAGAACGGCGATACGGGAAACGGATGCGCGACGCACCAGCCACGTCTGATCTGGTCACCCACACCGACAATAAGCGCGGTGCGGCGTGGATGTTTTGCAGCGCCGTCTTTTTTTCCTTGATCGCGATGGGGATCAAAAAAGCCGGCGAGAACCTGCCGACCGCCGAAATCGTCTTTTTCCGCTGCCTGTTCGGCATGACGGTGGTTGCCCCGTTTATCGCCCGCCAAGGTTTGAGCGTTTATCGGACGCAGCGGCCCGGCTTGCATGTGAGCCGGTTGATTTGCGCCGCCATCGGCATGAATTCGGGATTTTACGCCGTGACTCACCTCGAATTGGCGACGGCCGTATCGCTCAGCTACACGCGGCCGCTGTTCATGATCCTGCTGGCGGTCATTTTCCTGGGCGAGGTCGTGCGGTGGCGGCGCGGTTTGGCGACCATCGTCGGGTTCGGCGGCGTCTTGATCATGCTGGGTCCGAGCCACGTACCCTTTTCATGGGCCGTGGCGGCGGGCCTTCTGTCGGCGCTTGCCGTGGCGGGCGCCATGGCCGTGGTCAAGCAACAGGCGGCCACCGACGGCCCAGCGACGATCATGGCGTGGTTCGCGACCGGAACCGTGTTCCTGACCGCCATTCCGGCCATGTTCGTGTGGCAGACTCCGTCGGGCGAGCAGTGGTTTTGGCTGGTCTCGATCGGCATCACCGCGAGCCTGGGGCAGTACATGATGATCAAAGCGTTCTCGATCGGCGACGCCACGGTGATGAACCCCATCGATTATGTACAAATCATCTTCGTGACCGCGCTGGGATATTGGGTCTTTGACGAAATCCCCAGCATCTGGACCGGCGTCGGCGCGGCCGTCATCGTCGTCTCGACGCTTTACATTCTCTTCCGTGAATCGGTGGTCAAGCAGGCGCCAGCCACACCGCTGATCAAGGAATAGATGTCGAAGCGGATTTACTGGGTTTGGCCACCCGCGATCCTGTCCATGAACAACGCCATGTCGATATCGCGCTGACTGACGCCGCCGCAAGCGTGCGTCGCCAAAGTCACTTCGACCTTGTTGTAGACGTTGAACCATTCGGGGTGGTGGTCCATCTTCTCGGCCATAAGGGCGACACGCGTCATGAATGCGAAGGCGGCATTGAAGTCGGCGAATTGGAAGTTCCGTGCGATGGCGTCGCGGCCCTGGACATCTTTCCATTCAGGCAGCGTCTTGAGCGCGGCGGCGCGCGCAGCGGGATCGAGTTTGGCGACCATGGCATCAACTCCTGATACAGCCGGGCGTTACTGTCGCCCGCGCGGCGCAACGGAACAAGGTCTACGGCAGTGAGCGCCAAGATCGTCCCACCGAGCCTGGAAGATTTCGAAGTCCTGGCGCGCGAGGCCATGGATCTCATTCCCGTAGCCTTGGCCGTGCATGCCAAGGACGTCGTCATTCAGGTGACCGAGTTTCCCGACGACGAGGTCTGCGCGGAGATGGAACTTGAAAGCTCGTTCGACATTATGGGCTTGTATCAGGGCATCGCGCTCGACGAAAAATCCATCGAGCAGTCGGGCACCATGCCCGATTTCGTCTTTCTCTACCGGCGTCCGATTTTGGATTACTGGGCCGAAACCGGCGAGGACCTGCGCCATTTGGTTCGCCATGTGCTGATTCACGAAATCGGCCACCACTTCGGGTTTTCGGATGCCGAGATGGAGGCGCTGGAAGCCCAGGCCACGGCGGAAGAAAAAGCCCGCGATAAACCCTAGTCGTGCCAAAATTGCCCCAACTGCCGGATGTGGATTGCTGACGCGATCCAACGGGCCGGCGATCCTTTCTGATTCTGGCGGAAGCGATTGGCCGCCGTTGCATGCTCTCAGCACGAAAGGAGTCTGCCATGAACGCATGGTATGACATGACGGCGCCCGCCGAGCGCGATCTCTTGGTCGGCTTTTACGATCTCAATGGTTACGTGAAATATGCCCGGACCGCTGACCCGCTCGTGGTGTTCAGCTTGCTTGCCGGCTATTTCGATCTCACCGCCGGTCAGATTGAGCGGGCTGGCGGAAAATTCATCAAAGCCATAGGCGATGCGGGGTTGGCGGCGTTTCCCGCGGAGCACGCGGACACAGGCGTACGTGCTTTTCTTGACGTTCAGCGAAAAGGCGATGTCTGGCTGCGCGACAACGGCTACCCCGGACGAGCGCAAATCAAGCTAAACATCGGTCCGGTCGCGTGCGGGCCGCTCGGGGGTCACATCAAACCGTTCGATGTGATTGGTACAACCGTCAACATCGCTGCGACACTCACTGGACGCGGCTTTACCATGACCCCGGCGGTATTTCGCGCGCTCGAACCGGAGACACGCAAGCTGTTCAAGAAACACACGCCGCCGATCAGCTACATCGCGTTGTCGGACACCCACCGCGATTAAGCGGCCAGCAGCTTCTTCACCTTTCGGCGCAACACCGGCAGCAGCTCGGCTTCGAACCAGGGATTCTTTTTGAGCCACGCGGTGTTGCGCCAACTGGGGTGCGGCAGCGGCAGAAACTTGGGCGCATGATCGCGCCACGCGGCGACAGTTGCAGTCATG
>JAGREB010000331.1 GCA_020446775.1 Paracoccaceae bacterium | reverse complement strand
GCGTGCGCCGATGATGAAGATCAACACCGTTGCTGCTGGTGGTGGATCGATTTGCACCTTCGACGGCGTACGCTTGCGCGTCGGACCGGAGTCGGCCGGCGCCGATCCCGGACCGGCTTGCTACCGGCGCGGCGGGCCGCTGACGATCACGGATTGCAATCTCCTGCTCGGGAAAATCCGGCCCGAGGCATTTCCCCGCACATTCGGGCCCAACGCCGACCAGCCGCTCGATGAACGTACACCGGCGGCGCTGGCGGCAAATCTCGCGGCCGAAGTTTCACATGCGTTTCAGAAATCATTCAGTGAAGCCGAACTTGCCGAGGGATTCATCGCGATCGCCGTGGACAATATGGCCCGTGCGATTCGCAAGATTTCGGTCGAAGCGGGACACGACGTCCGCGATTACGCCTTGGCCTGTTTTGGCGGCGCCGGCGGCCAACATGCGTGTCTGGTCGCGGAAGCCTTGGGCATACCAAAGGTTTTGATTCATCCGCTGGCGGGCGTGTTGTCGGCTTATGGAATCGGGATGGCGCGCCAACGCGTCTTGAAAGAGCGCACCGTCCGATTACCACTCGACGCACGGCATTTGGACGCAATCGGTGGCGCACTCGACGAGCTCGCCAACGTGGCGCGCGAGGCGTTGCGCGAATCCCGGGCAAAAGCGTCAGGCACCGAGATCACAAAAACCGTTCACATCCGTTATCCCGGAAGCGATACGGCATTGCCGATTGCGTTCGGAACCATCGACGACATGAGGCTGGAATTTGCAGCGGCGCATCGCCGCCGCTTCGGCTTTGTTCAAGCAACGCCGGAGTTGATCTGCGAACTCGCCGAAGTCGAAGCTATCGCGGCACCGGATGCACCCGTCATAACCGTCGAATCCGCTGCGCCCGCCTCACCGCAAAAAGGCGCTCACCGGCGAGTCCGCATGTTCTCGCGCGGCGCGTGGCATGACATGGCGTGCGCGGACCGCGCGGACGTCAAGACCGGCGAAATTCTCAAAGGTCCGGCAATCATCACCGACGATCTGGCGACAACGGTCATCGAAGCAGGCTGGATTTGCACCGCCCACGCAAACGGCGAATTGATTTTGGAAAAAGACGGAGCGTCGCAATCGACCGCCATCTCGACGGAACGGGATCCGGTTTATGTCGAACTGTTCAATAATCTGTTCATGTCGATTGCCGAACAGATGGGCGCCGTCCTGCAAAACACGGCGCGCTCGGTCAACATCAAGGAACGGCTCGACTTCTCATGCGCCGTCTTCGACCGGAACGGCAACCTGATCGCCAACGCTCCGCATATGCCGGTTCACCTGGGCTCGATGGGCGATTCGGTACGCGCGGTCATCGAAAAACAGGCCGGCAAAATGCGTAACGGCGACAGTTACGTCGTCAACGCGCCTTACAGCGGCGGAACGCATTTGCCCGACATCACGGTCGTCACACCGGCGTTTCTGCCGGACAAAACCGAGCCCGCGTATTTTGTCGCGAGCCGTGGTCATCATGCCGATATCGGCGGCATGACGCCGGGATCGATG
>JAGREB010000330.1 GCA_020446775.1 Paracoccaceae bacterium | reverse complement strand
GCGCCGTCTGAAACGCCGCTTGCGCTCTTCGATAAAAAGCTTGAGCGCCAACAAACGCACGAATTCATAACCGATGAATCCGGCCAGCGCACCGAGAACGGTGTAAATGATCGCGCGGCGATTGTCGGGCATCGCCGGAACGAACGCGGCGGCGGTTTGTTCGAAGAGCTGAGGATCGCGTGCGTCGAGCAGACGGAAGGGCTGCATGACAATTCCCGCCCGCGCAATCGGATCGTGTGCGGCGCGCGCGCGCGCGACATCGTCTTGAGCTTGCCGTTCGGCATCGCGGCGGACGACATCGGCCATCACCTGATATTTGAGGCCGGTTTGAACGTCGCGCAAATGCTCTTCCGCAACGGTCACCACCGCCGCGGCCCGGTCGAGATACTGGACGATCAACGGGTTCAGTTGCGCGGCGAATGCGCCGCACACAGCAACCACGGCGGCGGCGAGCAGCCGGTCAACACGATCCCATATCCAATCCACGCGCTCTGCTCCTCGGATGGCCGGCCCGCCTGCCCCGCATCGCTCCGGGCCGCAGGATCGCCGTGCACGCCATGCGTTTTGCCATCCCCCCGCCCAAGGACTATAAGGCGCATCGCCCCCATCGCACAAACCGTCAATTTCGGCCGGTTCCGTTAACATTCATGCGTGTCGACGAATTCGATTTCGATTTGCCTGCGGGCCGTATCGCCGACCGCCCGCTGCGTCCGCGCGACGCCGCGCGCCTGCTGGCCGTGGGCACCGACGGGCTGACGGATATGAAGGTCCGCGACTTGCCGAAATTGGTTCGTCCCGGCGACGTCATGGTGTTCAACGACACGCGCGTGTTGCCGGCAAGACTGTTCGGGACGCGCGGCGAGGTGCGGGTCGAGTTATTGTTGCATCGTGCCGCGGCGCCTGACCGTTGGATCGCGTTCGCCAAGCCCGGCAAGCGCTTAAAGCCGGGGCATACCATCGAATTCGGACGTGGCTTGACGGCGGAAGTTATGGGGAAATCGGATGACGGTCTGATCGATGTGAAATTCAACATGTCGGCGGTGGATCTGGCGGCGGTATTCGCCGCAATCGGACACGTTCCGCTGCCGCCCTACATCGACCGTGCCGACGACGCGCGCGACCGCGACGACTATCAGACTGTGTATGCCGCCAACGACGGCGCGGTCGCCGCCCCGACCGCGGGCCTGCACTTTACGCCTGAGCTTCTGGCCGCGCTCGATGCGGCGGGAGTCCTGCGCGTGTTCGTCACCCTGCACGTCGGCGCCGGGACGTTCCTGCCGGTCAAAGCCGAGAATACCGCCGATCACCGCATGCACGCGGAATGGGGCGTGCTCGATGCCGCGACGGCGGAGACCATCCGCGACCGCCGCGCCAACGGCGGCCGAGTCATTGCCGTCGGCACGACCTCGGCGCGCCTGCTTGAAAGCGCCGCACCCGCGCCCGGGCAGCTTGCGCCGTTCAAGGGCGATACGGCCCTCTTCATCACGCCGGGTTACCGGTTCAAGATCGTCGACGTGATGATGACGAATTTTCATCTGCCGCGTTCGACGCTCTTCATGCTGGTATCGGCTTTTGCCGGCGTGGAGCGGATGCGCGCGGCCTACCGCCATGCTATCGATTCAGGTTACCGTTTCTATTCCTATGGCGATGCCTGCTGGCTCGCGCGCGAGGCGGCATGACGGCGTTCGGGTTCGAGATTTCCGCCACCGACGGCAGCGCGCGGCGCGGCCAAATCATGACGGCGCACGGCACGATCGACACACCGGCATTCATGCCGGTCGGCACCGCCGCGACCGTTAAGGCGATGTTCCCTGAAACGGTGGCGGCAACCGGCGCGCAAATCATTCTTGGCAACACGTACCATTTAATGCTTCGTCCCGGCGCCGAGCGCATCGCCAAGCTGGGCGGTGTACGCAAATTCATGAACTGGAACGGCCCGGTGCTGACGGACTCGGGCGGCTACCAGGTGATGTCGCTCGCCAAGCTGCGCAAGATCGGCAAGGACGGCGTCACGTTTCAATCGCACATCGACGGATCGAAGCACGTCTTGTCAGCCGAGCGTTCGATTGAGATTCAACACGCGCTCGATGCAACCATCACCATGGCCTTCGACGAATGCACCCCGTTCCCGGCGGGCAAGGATGCGGTTGCGGACAGCATGCGGTTGTCGATGGGGTGGGCCGACCGTTGTAAGCGGGCGTTCACGCCGCGCGACGGTTATGCGCTGTTCGGCATTGTCCAAGGCGGTATCCACGGCGACCTGCGGCAGGAATCCGCCGCTCATCTGATTAAGATCGGCTTCGACGGTTACGCGGTCGGCGGTCTTGCGGTCGGCGAAGGGCAGGACTTGATGTTCTCGACCTTGGACGTCACCGTGCCGCACTTGCCGTCCGATAAACCGCGCTATCTGATGGGTGTCGGCAAACCGCTCGATATTGTCGGTGCGGTCATGCGCGGTATCGATATGTTCGACTGTGTGTTGCCCACACGCTCGGGCCGCACCGCCCAGGCATTTACCCGCTTCGGGCCCCTGAACATGCGCAATGCGCGCCACGCCGACGATCCCCGCCCGCTTGATGAAACGGTCAATTGCCCGGCCAGCCTCAATTACAGCCGGGCCTATCTCCACCACCTTATTCGCAGCGACGAGATTCTAGGGTTGATGCTGCTGTCCTGGCATAATGTCGCGTTCTATCAACAGATCATGGCTGAACTGCGCGATGCCATTGCGGCAGGAACCCTCAACGCCTACGCCGAAACCTTCGCCGCCCAATACTCAGGTGGAGAAGACGAAAGCGATTGACCGCGCTGCCGTTGCGGCCAAAGCGGCGTCGCTCGGGTTCGATGTGGTTGGCATCGCCAAGGCGCACATCGACAGCGTTACACAAGAACGTTTCCGGACATTTCTCGGCGAAGGGTTCGCCGGCGACATGCGCTGGCTTGCCGACAAAGCCGACCGCCGTGCCGACCCGCGCGTGTTGTGGCCCGAGGCGCAAAGCGTCATCGCCGTCGGCATGAACTACGGCCCGGGCAGCGATCCGCGCGCCATTCTCGATCGGAAAGACCGCGCGGCGATCAGCGTCTATGCCCAAAACCGCGACTACCACGATGTAATTAAAACGCGCCTGAAGGCGCTGGCGCGCTGGCTGTCCGAGGAATCCGGCGCCGAGGTGAAAGTGTTTGTCGATACCGCGCCGGTCCTCGAGAAACCCCTCGCGCAGCAGGCGGGAATTGGCTGGCAGGGTAAGCATACAAATCTGGTCTCGCGCGCTTACGGATCGTGGCTGTTTCTCGGCGAAGTGTTCACCAGTTTGGCGCTCACGATCGACGCGCCTGAGACCGATCACTGCGGTGCATGCCACGCGTGTCTTGATGCCTGCCCTACGCGCGCGTTCCCCGCGCCCTATCGGATCGACGCGCGGCGCTGCATCTCATACCTGACCATCGAGCACAAAGGACATATCGACCGTGCGCTGCGGCCGCTGATGGGAAACAGGATCTATGGCTGTGACGATTGCCTTGCCGTGTGTCCATGGAACAAGTTTGCAAACACAACGACGTTCGATGCCTTTGTGCCGCGCGCCGAATTGACCGCGCCGCGCTTGAACGATCTTGTCCGGCTCGACGATGCTGCGTTTCGAACGCTGTTTTCCGGTTCGCCGATCAAGCGTATCGGCCGCGACCGGTTTGTCCGCAATGTCTTGATCGCCATCGGTAACAGCGGCATGCATTCACTTATGCCTGCCGTCGAACCGCTGCTAAAAGACGCTTCGCCGTTGGTGCGCGCCATGGCGGTGTGGGCGGTCAAAAGCCTCGGAACGCCCGACGAGATTGCACATTTGCAGAACACGTATCGCTGCGATGAAACCGACGCCGATGTCCGCACCGAGTGGGCGGCATGATGGAATTGATCGCCATTCTCGCCGCGTTGTTCGCGACGCCTGTACACGCAGGCGAACCCTCGCGCTTTCGGGATTGTGCCGATTGCCCGGAACTTCTCGTTATCGCGCCCGGCGCATTTGTCCTTGGATCGGACAGCGAGCGCGCCGCGTTCGGGCCCGCGGTGAGTGTCGACATTCCCGAGCCGTTTGCCATCTCGGTCACCGAGACCACGTTCGATCAGTACCAAGCGTGCATCGATGCCGGCGCATGCGATGGCGCCGGATCGGATCACGGCTGGGGCAGGGGGCGCCGTCCGGTCATCAATGTGTCTTGGGACGATGCAAATGCCTACGCCGCGTGGCTTTCGGCCGCGACGGGACATCGTTACCGGTTGCCGAGCGAAGCGGAGTGGGAATTCGCCGCGCGCGCCGGAACGCAAACGCGCTATCCGTGGGGCGATGCGGTCGGGCGCGGCCGGGCAAACTGCCGGACCTGCGGGTCGCCGCCATGGGGCGGTGATCGCACCGCGCCGGTCGCGAGTTTTCCGCCCGAGCCTTCCGGGCTATTCGATATGCTTGGGAACGTTTCGGAATGGGTCGCCGATTGCTGGGTTCCGACTCACGCGAACCACACCGGCACCAATGCTGCGGTTGAAGAGGGTTCGAACGCCGATTGCGCCAAGCGCGTGGTCAAAGGCGGGGATTGGTATTACGTCGCCGCGCTTGCGACGCCGGCGGCGCGCCAAGGCAACGCCGCCACAGTTGCGAGTTACACGATTGGGTTCCGGGTCTTGCGCGAGATCGCGCCCTAATCTGGTTACTGTTGGATCGCGAGGGCGCGCGCCAGCTGGCTAAGCGCTTCCTGATGCTTCTGGTTCGAGATGGCGGCGAAGTTGCGCGCCAGTTCGAGGCACATCCGCTGCCGGGGATTCATCGCATCGTCTTCGCCGCCTTCGAGGCCGTCGAAGAAGAACGTGATCGGCACGTTCAAGACGCGCGCGATCTCGTACAGGCGTCCGGCCGAAATGCGGTTGATGCCGCGCTCGTACTTGTGCGCCTGCTGGTAGGTCACGCCGATCATGTCGGCCATCTGTTGCTGGCTCAGGCCCAGCATGACCCGGCGTTCCCGGATGCGGGTGCCGACGTGACGGTCGATATCGTTGGCGCGGTTCGCCGGCGGTGCCCGATCGGGCCCGGCTTCCATCGTGGTCTGGTGTTGCATCCGAGAATCCCCCAATCAGCAGTGTGAACTTGGCCGTGGCTTTTCAACGAATACGAGAATCCGTCTCCCACAGACCCCGCGTATCGGTTGAATTACGATAGCGATGTTTGGCGTGATTGGCGCGGACTGAAATGTAAAAAATTGTTAAAATGTCGGCAAAAAGTATATATTAAATAGTCAGTAAAAATTAATGGAACTTTTAATATAAAAGATAAATATAGATCCAAGTTTAAGTGACTTTGTCGAGTATTTCAGGGGACGTTTTTACAAGAATAATAAATACGATTACTTTAAGTTTGGCATGACATCCAAACTTAATTCTTATTCTATATTTATATTTTGGAAATGCGCGTAAAAAGAGAAAATCTCTTCGAAAGAGCCACCATAAGGATTTGGTGCCTCAATCTTATTTTTTGTCTCGCGCGATTCGTTCGATTCGCGACTGCAGCGAATCAAGTTCGGCTTTCAACGACTGCAGGTCGGTTCCCGACTCTGCGGCTTTCGGCGCGGCTGGCGGCGCCCCGCCCGGTTCACCGGTTGCACCCGGCCGGCCCATGGCGGTGCCGAACGGATTGAACATCTTCATGGCGTTCTCGAACAGCGCCAGATTCTGCTTGCCGAGTTCTTCCATGCGTTGAGTCGGGAACATGCCCTTGAAGGCGTCCTGCATCATGCGGCGCATGTTGGCTTCGTTCTGCGCGAAGGCTTCCATACTGTGTTCGAGATAACGCGGCACCATGCCGCCCAATGAATCGCCGTAGAGGCCGATAATCTGCCGCAAGAATTTGATCGGCAGCAGCGATTGGCCTTTGCTTTCCTGCTCGACGATGATCTGCGTTAGGACGGACCGCGTGATGTCTTCGCCGGTTTTCGCGTCGGTGACGACGAAGTCGATACCGCCCTTGATCATCTCGGCGAGATTCTCAAGCGTCACATAGGTCGATGTCGCCGTGTTGTAGAGCCGGCGATTGGCGTATTTCTTGAT
>JAGREB010000329.1 GCA_020446775.1 Paracoccaceae bacterium | reverse complement strand
GGTCCAGCAATTTCGGTGAATTGATATAGGTGTTGCGGTGCAATCCGCCGAGCCGGGCGAACTGTGCATCCTCAAGGCCGGGAATCATGCGGAACACGCGCACCTGTTCGGCATATTTCAGCTTCGTCTGGAATCCGACCATGTTGTAGAGCGTGCCCAGCGCGTTGTCCTGGCGCAGTTGGACCACAGCATAAGGACGCCGTTGCGTACGCGGGTCCGTCAATCCCACGGGCTTCATCGGGCCGTGCGCCAAAGTTTCGGCACCGCGCGCGGCCATCACTTCGATCGGCAGGCATCCTTCGAAATAGGGTGTGTCTTTCTCCCATTCCTTGAATTCGGTTTTCGTACCGGCCAACAGCGCGGCAATGAACGCGTGGTAGGTATCGCGGTCGAGGGGGCAGTTGATGTAATCGGCCCCGCCGCCCTCGACTTCGGCACCCTTGTCGTAGCGCGATTGAAACCATGCGATATCCATGCCGATCGACTCACGGTGAACGATCGGCGCAATGGCATCGAAAAAGGCGAGGGACTCTTCGCCGGTTTGGCTCTTGATTGCTTCGGCCAGTGACGGCGACGTCAACGGACCGGTCGCGATGATGGTCGCGGGCCAATCGCTGGGTGGCAATCCCACGACCTCGGACCGGTCGATTTCGATCAGCGGATGAGACGAGATGGCGGCTTCCACGGCGGCGGAGAATCCATCGCGGTCGACGGCCAATGCGGATCCGGCCGGAACCCGGTGACGGTCGCCGCACGCCATGATGAGCGAGCCGGCGAGGCGCATTTCGGCGTGCAATAGACCGACAGCGTTGTAATCGGCGTCATCCGAACGGAATGAGTTGGAACACACCAATTCCGCCAGCCCTGAGGATTTGTGCGCCTCCGTCATTCGGACAGGGCGCATTTCGTGGAGTAGGACGCGGATACCGGCCTGGGCCAGCTGCCAAGCGGCTTCGCAGCCCGCCAAGCCGCCCCCCACAATGTGAACAGGGTTAGGGATCATAAATTCACCATATCGCGGCGGCGGATCAGTGCAATCGCCGATCGTGCGCCAAACCGCGCGATGTTGTATGGTCGGGAACGGATCGATTCACAACCCTTGCAGGATTTCTCAATGAGCTCGCAGCGTTTTTATGTCATTGGCGGGGAATACGCCGATACCTCCTTCACCGACCCGGCACAGGGATCGAAGATCGAAAAACATGGGCCTTTCTCGGAACGCGAGGCCAAGGATTTCTGGCGTTCGATTACCGGAAAAACGGTCGATAACGCGATGATCCGCTACTTCCTCAAGGCCGAGGAAGAAATCAATGGAAAGGTTTATTGGGTCGTCGGTGGCGAATATGCCGACAGCAAGTTCACCAAACTCGCTTCCGGCGTGGAACTGGAAGTCTATGGCCCGTTCGAAAAATGGGAAGCGCTCGGTTTTTGGCGCGGCTTGACCTCCAAGACCGTCGACAACGCCATGGTGCGCTACGATATCCGTAAGAATTACAATCCCGACGGGACCCCAGCGGCCGATAGCAAAGCTGCCACCAGCCGCAACGTCACGAAGTCAATCGAGGTCACGCTGCCGGGCGGACGGCTTGCGACACTGACATTGAGCCGCCCCGATCCGCTGACATCGGCCGAAATCGAATCCTTCACCAAGGAAATCGAAGCGGCTGCCCATAAGCTGGCGTCTTAAGAACCGTTCAATCCTTGATGGGCAAGGACACGCATTGCGCCGAAGTGCAGAAATGTACCGCACCGCTAAACGTGTCGAGGCGGTACATGAACGTGTTCTCCTGGACTTGAACGGGCTGCAAGACATACCGGTCGCTGAACCGCGAACTCACAATCCAGCCGATCGTAACGACGATGGAGGCAACGATGATCGCCCGGCCGAGGCTGCGGCCCGACGTCGGCGCAGGTTTCACCAGCTTCTTAGGTTTCACTTCGGGTGCGTCATCCATCGGCCGTGCGTCCTTCTTGGGCGCGCTACCGATTCCGGGTTTCGCAGCATCAGGCGTTGGTTTCGGGGCATCGGCCATGGCTCGAACCTTTCGTTGATCGCGACACGTCGGTCGCTGAGAACGGCATACTATAAACCAACTCCATGGTAGGGATCAGCCCGGGAATCGTCCGGCGGGACAGTAAGAATGGTTAATGCTGAAGCATCTTCGGGCGAACTCAAACGGGGATGGCCCATCATCGTCGCCGCGCTGGTCGGCACGGGAACCGGCATTTCCGCATTGCCGATGTTCACCATCGGCGTGTTTACCGTTCCCCTCGGCGAGGCATTCGGCTGGTCGCGCGCCGAAGCGCAAGGCGTTATCTCGATGTTTGTCCTTGGTGCGTTGATCGGGGCCCCCGCCGCTGGATGGGCGATGGATCGCAGGGGCGTACGGATCGTTACGCTGCTGTCGACGACAATGACGGCAATACTTTTTTTCGCACTCGCGGCTTTTACCCGCTCTTTGATGTCGTTTTACGCCATCGCGCTAGTCATGGGGATATTGGGGGCGGGCACGACATCGGTAACATGGAGCCGCGCCATCATTGCGTGGTTCAAAGCCAAGCGTGGCTTGGCTTTGGGTTTAGCGCTGACGGGCAGCGGTGTCTGTGGCGCCATCGTGCCGATCTATGCCACGTGGCTGGTTCAAACATGGGGCTGGCGTTACGGGTATGCCGGGTTGGGATTGTTGCCGGCGGTCTTGGCGATTCCCGTTACACTCGCTTTCTTACGCATGCCCAAAGCGGCCGCCCAAGACGACGAGCACGATCACGAGCACGCTTGGGGACAGACCCTAGGTCAGGCGATCTCTACGCGCCGATTTTGGTTTATCGGGATCGGACTGTTCCTGGCGGGACTGGGAACGAGCGGCGTGATCGCACACCTGATACCGATGTTGACGGACCGGGGATTTAGCGCTGGCGACGCCGCACGGATCGCAAGCGCGTTGGGGATCGCGATATTGGTTGGGCGCGTGGCGACGGGTTACTTGATCGACCGGATCTGGGCGCCAGCCGTCGCTGCGGTCGTCTTGGCCATTCCCGCGGCGAGTTGCATCATTCTTGCCCTCGACAACAGTCCGGCCACGCTTCTGACTCTCGCGGCGGTCGCAATCGGTTTCGCGGGCGGCGCTGAATTCGATTTGTTGGCGTATTTGTGCAGCCGGTATTTCGGTCTCAAACACTACGGCGCGATCTATGGCTCGCTATATGCCTGCTTCGTTCTCGCCTCGGGCATGGCGCCGCCGTTGTTCGGATACGTTTACGATACCCAAGGGCGGTACGATCCGATTCTCTACATCGCGGCAGTCGCGTTTGTGGCGGGCGTCCTGCTTCTGCTCGCATTGGGCCGGTATCCGAATATGATTCCGAAACCTATGGCGACGAACTCACCGACGTGACCGAATTTTGGATCGCCTTGATTGCCAAAGCAGTCGCGACGGCATTGATCGTCGTGGCAGCGACAGCGGCGGCTGAAAAGTCCGGTCCATTCTGGGGCGGATTGATTTCGTGTTTGCCCGTTTCGGCGGGGCCGGCTTATGTCCTTTTGGCAATTCAGCACGATCCCGAATTCGTATCGTCGGCAGCCTTATCGAGTTTGGCTTCAAACATCTCGACATGGTTCTACCTCTTGACGTTTGCGACCTTACTTGCACGCCGTCATGGCGTGCCTGTCGGGCTTGCCGGTGCATTTGGCGTATGGCTGGTGCTGATCCTTGCCATTCGCGCTTTGAATCTCGGCCTTACCGCCGCGCTATTGGGAAGTTTACTGGCGTTTTGGATAGCAATTCGCTTTGCGCCGAAAACCGATTTCATCATGCCGTCGGCGCAGATGGCCGCGCGCAAATGGTTCGAACTGCCGCTTCGCGCCGCGGCAGTGGGTATCTTCGTCGCTGTGCTGGTCACTGTCAGCGATGCGATAGGACCGACTTCGACCGGAATCGCAGCAGTATTTCCAATCGCGTTATCAAGCCTGGGGATATTCACCCACCGGCGGCTTGGATCGGCGGGTGCGGCCGCGGCATTGGTCAGCGCGATGCGGCCACTGCTGGGGATCGCGATGGCGCTCTGCATCGTTTATCTCGCCACGCCTCAGTGGGGATCGGCGATTGGTTTGACTGCCGGGCTGGCCGCATCGTTAGCATGGCCATTGTTCTTAGTCGTGTATCGAAAGAACCCGGCGAACTAAGGCCATGCGCAATCTTTTGGCCTGATCTACTGATTTCAACCTTGACCGCATTAAACCATTGATCATGCTCTCGCGTGTGAGTGCGCCGTAGGCGCGCATAAGGAGGGCGACGGCATGGAACAAATGTTGGGTTTGCAACTGAACGTGACGCTTGCGACGGCGGGCGCGCTGGGACTGCTGTATATCGTATTGGCGGCGCGCGTCATCCAAGGCCGCTTCCGGCACCAAGTCAGTCTTGGCGACGGCGGGCAAGCGGACATGATCGCCCGCATCCGGACGCACGCGAATTTTTCCGAGTACGTACCGTTCGTTCTTATTTTGATGGCCTTGCTCGAATTGTCGGGAGCCAACAAAACAGTTCTCGGCGTTACCGGTGTATCCTTCGTGATTTGCCGCATTGCGCATGCGATCGGAATTCCGCGCAAGGCGCCGAACCCATTTCGCTTCGTCGGAACCGTCGGGACGTTCTTGCTGATACTGCTCGGCAGTGCTTGGGCCTTAAAGCTGGCATTTGCTTCCTAGCCCGCACCACGCACGCGAATAGATCAGATTCTACTTCAGCCACTCCTGCGGAATCTGAACGGCGCGCTGATTCGAGAGAATCTTTGCGCGGCGGTCTTTCTCCTCTTGCGACACACTCGCCGGGTCTTCCGCAGGGCCGATGCCGACATCCATGCCCTTTTGAACTGCCGGACGTGCAGCGATACGCTCGAGCCAAGCCTTCACGTTTGGGAATTCTTCGATGTCGATGTCGCGCATTTTCCAGTAGGCCGCCCACGGATAACAGATCATGTCGGCAATGGTGTATTGCCCCGCCGCCAACCAGTCCTTGCGGAAGAGTCCCAGATTGAGGACGCCGAACAACCGGTGCACTTCATTGTCGAAACGCCGAATGGCGTATGATTGGTCACCGTTCTTGGCGTCCTCGGCGGCGCGGCGGAAGTGACCTTGCTCGCCCATCTTCGGCCCCTGATTGCCCATTTGCCACATGACCCACTGGGCAACCTCGTACTTACCGCGGGGGTCTTGGGGCCAGAATTTCCCGGCTTTCTCCGCGACATTTATCATGATCGCGCCGGATTCGAAAATTGAAATCGGCGCGCCGCCGCCCATCGGCTCATGATCGACCAGCGCCGGCATGCGATTGTTGGGAGAGATGCGCAGAAAATCAGGGTGAAATTGGTCGCCCTTGCCGATGTGCACCGTTTTGACGGTGTAGGGAAGGCCGCATTCCTCGAGCAGAATCGTGATTTTCTTGCCGTTCGGCGTGGGAAAGAAATACAAATCCAACATGGAAAATGGCTCCGTGATTCCGAGTTCTATCGATGCCGGATCATAACGCGCCAGCCGCAAGAGGGATATCCGCTTGATTGACGAAAGAGTCTCGCGATGACACTGACGACCGCCGCCACACCGGCCACGCGCAACTTCTCCTCCAACCGGTTGCTGCAAGGGTTGGCGTTGATTTGCCTAATCGCGTGGACATGGTCGGCAATCGACCCCGTCAGCCGCTCGGATTGGCTTTTGGAAAACTGGCTGTTATTCGCCGGAATGATTCTCGTCGTTGTTCTTTATCGGGTGCGGCCGATCTCGGACGTCGCACATATTTTCATCGCGATATTTTTCGTGATGCATTGCATCGGCGCGCACTACACGTATTCCGAAGTGCCACTAGGATTTTGGGTACAGGATGCGCTTGGTCTGGCGCGCAATCATTTTGACCGTGCGGTGCATTTCTCATTCGGGTTTCTGCTGACATATCCCGTGCGCGAGGTTCTCGTCCGGGTGTGGAACCTGCGCGCCGGCGCGGCGTACTTTTTCCCGTTCGCCGTAATGGTCGCGAGCAGCGAAATCTATGAGTTAATCGAATGGGCCGCCGCGCGCATCGTCAGCCCGGAAACAGGCATCGCATTTCTAGGCACACAAGGCGACGTGTTCGACGCGCAAAAGGACACGGGCTTGGCGATGATTGGCACTCTGATCGCCTTGGCAATGATCGCCACGCTCGAGCGGCGCGGCGTCACGAAACGTTAACGCGCTGCCCGCGGACCGGCAAAATACCAGATGATCACGCCGACCAGCGGCAAAAGAAGTACAAGCACGATCCACAGGACTTTCTTGCCGGTGGTCGCGCTGCTGCCGATCACGCTGACGACCGCCCATACATCGGCGATGAGTATGAGCAGGCCAAAAATGCCGCCAACTTCCATTTCGATGTTTCCCGCACTGTTTGATTCGCGAACAGTTTAACGGTCATTTGACGGAATCCCAAATACGCATTGCGTTGCGACTCGAGCATGGTATGCACAATCTGGACTTCGACGAGGAGGAAAGCATGAATCGCCGGGATGTCTTAACGGGAATGAGTTCTGTTGGCGTGATTGGGTCGGTCGTGGGGTCGCGGCGTGCCTCCGCCGCCACGTTCGATCCGGCTAATCCGCTCGACGTGGGCATGGCCTATCGCAAACTCGGTTGGTCGGCCGACGAAAATCTCACCATGCATTGGATGCAGCTGACGCGCTACGGCATGGTCGACGCCAAGTTATCGGTGATGTGGGAGTCGCTGATCGGCATTCTTTACGCCGTCAAGGACACCCCTCCGTCGGCGTCCGGCGCGAAGCCGGGCGACTACGACGTAAACTCGCTGACTCTCACGTTCTACTTCGATCCGAAGACCGGCGAGGTGATGGAGAAATACAACAATCCGTGGACCGGAGAGACTCTCGACATTCCATACGGCGGTACGACGCCGACCCATCGCCGCCATTCGGCACGCGGAATCGACATCGACATGAAATCTCCGCCCGGCATGAACGCGTCCGCGGACTCGTATTACAGCGCGTGGACTGAAGGCGACGACGTTTGGGTGAGGGGCGATCTCGACATCCGAATGGAAGCGACCGGCAGCGGCCCGGCCGAGATGTCGATGGGCGCGGGCGGCACCGGAATGAAGGCGGGCGGCGCGGTGATGGCGCGGCTCATGCAGGTCAACGACTGGTTCACCTATCAAGGCCGCCTCTCGCACGTGATCGACCCCGACAACAAGAATCCGCCGGCGTCTATCACGTTCAACGATCTCAATACCTGGTCGACCTGGCTCAAGATGGGCGAACAGCCCGGCAACTTCATCGGGCGCGGCTTCGGCAAAAAAGTGTTCGCCTATGACGATATGCCCGACCGCTGGCGCAAACTGGTCGCGGAACGCTATCCGGACGTCGCCAAGAACCCGGAAAAGGTGATCAAGGGTTAGGCGTCAAGCGGCAGATTCAACCCGAGCCAGCGGCCGCCCGTCATTGCCGGTGTAATCATCATTCCCGGGCAGAACGCTTTGCCGAGGGTCGCACCGCTGCCAAGCGCTTCACCGGCGGCGTAAAGGTTGGGGATGGGCGTACCGTCGGCCCTTACGGCTTGAAGACCGGCGTTGACCGAAATTCCGGCCGACGATGTGGCGGAATCGCCAAACTGCGCAATCGCGTAATACGGCGCTTTGGCAATCGGCGCAGGGCGGTGCTGACGGCCAAATGGATCGCTGCCGTTGGCGATTCCGGCGTTGTAGGCGGCAATAGTCTCCACCAATCCCTTGGAATCTAAGTCCGCGCGTTTCGCCAATTCCTCGACAGAGTCAGCCTTGTAAAACATCGGCTGAACATTGAATTGCGCCCCCAACTTGTCGCGCGTCCACGTGGGAATCCCGATCGGCGCCGTGTTCAGGATGGCGTCATCGAAAACCAGCGTATAGCGCAGGCGCGGCTGACGGAGCAGGGCTTGTTCGCGGTCGGTGTTATTCGGCGATTCCTCGTTGACGTAGCGCGTACCGTAGTCGTTGACCCAGATTTCCCACGGTGCGCGGACCTGCGGCCGTGTTTCGAAACGCGCGTAAACTGCCGCCGGCCATTTGTCCGTCGTCAGAATCGACCCCGACCCCGAACGATGTAGATCCATCCCGCGGAGCGCCGCGCCGACGTTGGCCGCCATCGTCAGGCCATCGCCCAGGGAGTACGGATAAGAATCGTTTACGTAGGCCGGAACCTTCACCAGGTTCATGAACATGTCCGGGTTCATCGAATATCCGCCGGTCGTAATCAGCACGTGCCGGCCGCGATAAGCGAAGGAACGGTCATCGGCGGTCGCGCGCACGCCTTCGACAGACCCGCTGTCGCTCGTCAGAAGTTCGCTCGCCTTGGTGCCAGTCAACACCGTGACGCGGTTTTGATCGGTCCGCATACCAAGTTCGCGCGCCAGCAGATCGCTGATCGCCTTGCCTTGTCCCTCGGCCTGGTAGTAGCGCCGCGTCGAATAACCCGGGCGACCCGGGCTAGCGCCGTCCAGGAAATGCCCCGGCCGGCAATCCCAGCCGCGGTCATCGATCCAATCGATCATCGCGGTCGCGGTATCGACCGTCATCCTGACGATGTTTGGATCGGCGAGTCCGTCCGTGATCCGCATCACATCGGCGAAATGTTTATCGGGATGATCGCCTTCGAGCCCGAACCGCGCCTGCGTTTTCGTGCCTGCACCGCAGATTTCGCCGCCGGCAATCGTCAGCGTGCCGCCGAGAGTTGGGGCAACCTCGATGACCAACACCTTGGCTCCCCGGTCGGCCGCGAAAATGGCCGCCGGCAAACCCGCCGTTCCGGCGCCGACCACGATGAAATCCCACACTGTCTCTTGGGCGATTGAGGCGCGAGACCAAGCCGCCTCCATCAACGTGGTTGCAGCCAAAGACGATCCCAGGAACGCGCGCCTTTTCATGACTGGTGACACTCCGGAATGAATGATTGGTTGGGGTCGCAGCATCGTCCTCTACGCCGACGCCGCGATCAATGCCGAAACGTACGCTATGGCCACGTCTCAAACGCACTTGTGAACACGGTAGACCTGCAGGTTTCCCGTCCAGGCATTGGAGGCGGCGGCATTTCCGGGCCCGCCGCGAGCATGAAACATGGAAGTTATGCGGCTTTAGTGTTTTCCCTCTGATCCCGGTCAAAGCAGACAAGGTACAGGCCGTGTCTGGTTGAGTCGGCACGCCAAGCAGGAGGCAACGTCATGCCGCTCTCAAGACCCGCCCTGGGAATCACATTGTTCGCCGTCGTCAACGGGCTGATCGCGCAAGTTCTGGAAGGATACGCGGCCCACGGTTTGGTCGAAATCGCGGGCGATTATGCGCCGACGCTGTATCACACTTCGGCGAAGTACCACATGTGGCACGTTCTGGCGTTGTTCTTCGTCGTTTTGATTTACGATCGCGTGACCGTGCTTCCGGCACGCGTTCTATTGTGGGTGACCGTCGCGTTATTCTCGATTGGGATGGTGATGTTTTCCGGCGGTATGTACGGCGTGCCATTCGGCGCTTCGATTTACATTACCGTAGCCGGCGCGATCTTGCTTCAAGTCGGATGGGGTGCGTTCGTGCTCGCAATTGCGGCGGCCTTAGTGGTGCGCACCGGTGAATCGGCGTTGAAATCCTGACTTAATCCTGGCGACAGAGCGGCATGAGGGCCTAAACTGGCGCGCGTGACACTGTCCGCGCTGGAGGGGAACATGCGTACGACTCTGGGGAAGTTAACCGCTGCCGTTCTGGCGGGTTTGGTTTTGGCGGCTACCGCCGCTGGGGCGCAAGAAAGGGCGCAGGAGGGGGCCATGACGACGACAAACATTATTCGCGATCCGACCGGCAGTTACACCCATCGTACGGTCGAAATTCCGCCGGGCTCGCGCGTGTTGTTCATCAGCGGTCAGACCGCAACCGACGCCAAGGGATACACCCCGCCCGACGCCGAGACTCAAGCCGACATCGCCTATCAAAAGCTGGTCAAGTCGCTGGAAGACGCGGGGATGACGGTCAAAGACTTGGTCAAGACCAATGTCTATATGGTCAATCCGTCGGACATCGGCGCGATCATCAAAGCCGGCGCGAAATACAATCCCGGCGGCAAACAGGCGGGAACCCTGGTCTATGTCAAAGCGCTGGCGCTACCTGATGTGTTAGTCGAGATCGAAGGCGTTGCCGCGCGCAAAGAATAGGTCTGCAACCGATCCAAGTCATATTCAGAGATGACGTAACGCGCGTTGCGTCGGCAAGCTTCACACGGCGTTCTTATGTTTAAACACCTTTTGCGATCGGTGATTTTCTCGGCCCTGGTTCTCGGGCTCATCGCGGCGGCGATCGGCGGCGCGAGTCCGGCAATCGCCTTGTGGACGCTGATCCTGGTGATCGCGCTCACGCTGGTCTTGAACGCGCTGCTGCCGGGCAGCACGTTCCTCGCGATCGTGTTCGCCAATCTGATCGGTGTCTACGCCTGCCTATACGCGTTTTTTGTCGAAAACCGGTTTTCCACGGTCGCGGCCGTCGACGCGCAGATTGGTTTCGCGCTGCCGCTCGTCACGTTCACATTAAGCGTCGTGTATAACCGCAAGGCGATACAAAAACTTCTGCATCGCAGCACCGCTCATCTTGAAACCGACCTGTCGCGGTCGCTGATCTGGCTCGCGCCGATGGTCGTGATCGGAATTTCGACTCATTTCCTGCCGCTCGACAAACTCGACGCGACGGAATTGGGTTGGGCTTTGATCGGTTACATGTGCGCCATCGGGTTCATCACGGCGTTCATGGCGCGCGATATCGCCGTGTTCATGCTGGACATGGGCTTGTTGTTCCGCGACTTCATGACTAACGCGCTGTCGCTGGTGAAACCTGCGTTCGCCTTCTTCACCTGGTATTCGATGCTGACCATCGTCTATGGCTGCATCTTCACCATCTTCGACCGCTATTCAACGGCGCCCAATTTCCACATCAGCGGCGTACCGCAAAAATTGACGTTCGCCGATGGATTGTACGTGTCGATTGTGACGTTGAGCACGGTAGGGTACGGCGACGTCGTCGCCAGATCGCCTGTCGTATAAGGTTGCTGATCGGATCGGAGATCTTTCTCGGCGTGCTCTTGATCCTGTTCGGCGTTCAAGCGGTATTGGCCGCGTCCAATACGCACCACGGCCACAAATAAGCCGTTCACGGCGCTTAAGAGCGCGGTCCCAGTAATTTCGCCAAGGCATCCAATCCTGGGCCACGCGGATCGGCGCCGTAGGACACGCCCGCGCGCGTGATCGACATCACCGATTGTCCGTCGTAGGCGGGCCATCCCGCCCCGGGCACCGATGGGTCACCGGTCTTCCCGAACGCCGCCCACATCGCATTGGTCAACTTCGCGGCGGCGGTGTGATCGGGCAGGGACGCGAATTCCGGATGGCGCCATTGCGGCAGTGTGTTGAACACATACGGAAGTTCGGCCGCATGCACAGCGCCTTTGCCGGTAGCGTCGTCCTCGGCGCTAACCACGCCGAAACTGTAGTAGAAAACTTTGTGCCCATTCGATCGGTGCATCTGCGCCAACGCTCGGGCTTGTTCGGTGAAGGTGATGTCCCCGGACAGATGCTTGCGTAGCTCGGTTTCGCCGCCATAGGCGGCCATCAATCCCGGAATTTCATCGGGTTCGAGGTATCGTTCGATTGCGGGACCGCCGATCAGCATGGCCGGCGATTCCTGGCTATTGGAACCCACCAGCCACGGCACCGGCGCTTCGGCGCCTTTGCGGAACGCGTCCCACATATCCATGGTGACGGTGACGCCGTCATGAACGAAGTTCGGGAAGTTGGGCGCATTCAGCACGTCCCGCGCGACGACTCTTTCCGGCGGCACCGCGCGCAGTTCATCGAGCGTCGCGTTGGCCATGCCGAGCGCTTGGACAACGGCGATGCCTTCGGATTCCGCCGGAGGCTGCCCGTCGGGAGCAACCTCGGACACGCGCATAAACGACGCCCGGCCGTAACCCGATTCCGTGATCGCTTGCTGGAACAAGCCGCGCGCGAGCGGCGAGATCATCAACGTGTCCACGGAAAGGCCACCCGCCGATTCCCCGAAGATGGTGACTTTGTTCGGGTCGCCGCCGAACGCGGCAATGTTCCGCTTGATCCATTCCAGTGCGAAAATCTGATCCATCAGCGCGTAGTTGCCGAGCCGTCCGCCGTCCGCGTTTTCCTCGATCAACAGCGGATGTGCGAAGATGCCGAGCCGACCGAGGCGATAATTGATCGACACCAGGATCACGCCGTGTTTGGCGAAAGCAGCGCCGTCGTAAACCGGCAACGCCGACGCGCCGGCCGTCAGGCCGCCGCCATAGATCCACACCATCACCGGCAATTTCGCCGCGGATTGCGCGGGCCGATAAATGTTGAGGCTGAGGCAGTCCTCGCTCATCGGCATGGCGGCGATGGGATCGTCTTCGTTGCGCGGCTCTTGCCAGCATACCGGTCCGAAATCGTCGGCCTTGCGCGTGCCATCCCACTTCGCCGGCGGCTGCGGCGCGCGCCAGCGCAGCTTGCCAACCGGCGGAGCGGCAAAAGGAATCCCTTTGAACGATTGCACACCGTCGTGCTCGATGCCGCTCACCAATCCGCTTTCGATACGGATTGGGACGGTTGACCCGTCGGCCGCCAGTGCGGGAACGGCGGCAATAAAAACCAAGACGATTGCAGCGGCCTTGCCGGGCAGGAATTTGTTCATCATGCACTCCGATACCAGACGCGATCTGCCGGTTATGCGATGGCCCCGCGCGCGGGCCAAGCACCGATACGAAATGCGCCCGAATACTGGCGAGGGGTTATCGCTCGAGGGGTTATCGATTGAAACGGCGACGCCGGCCTTGTGCTGAACCCGCCACCAGCAATCCGCCGAGCAGGACGATAGGCAGCGCCGCGGGGGCCGGAATGTCGACGGCGGCATCGCTCACGGTAATGGCATCGATGGTGGTGTAATGGTGCGGCGGCCCGAACACGGTGTCGCTGCCGAAGTGATTGACGAACACATAGCTCAGTCCCGTGCCGGCGTCGGTAATTTGATCGAGGTAGCTGACAGCACGGGTTTGATCCGTCCACGCCCCGCTGACCGCGCCGGCCATGGTGCTGACGGCAACCGAAAAGCCGTTGGGGTCCAATGCGGCGGTGACCGTCACCGCATCCTGACCGTTCCATCCACTCGCCAATCCCGACACATAGTCATCGGGCACATAGCTGACGTGTGAATCGTGCAGCCGCACGCGGAGTTCGGTGCCGCCGTTTTCGAGCGAAATTTCAAGGCCAGTGAACAGGGCGCCGAAACCTTGGCCGCCGGTGATGCCCATAACGATCTTGTCGAGGTCCTTGAAGTCGGCATCGGGCTGGTTGACCAGGAACGCGTTGCGGATGTTCCACGTCACGGTCAGCTGCTGGTTTGCGTCGAACCCGGTTTTGCTGATGAGCCCGAAACCGGAATCGCGCGTGAAGCTGTCGCCGATCAGCTGAACCGCGCCGCCGCTTTCGATGGCGGTTGAGAAATTTGGCGTCTGATTGGATGGAAATCCGAAAAACCCGCCATTGATGCTGGACCCATCGCCGACGGCGATGTCGCTGCCTTCGAATGAATCGTAAACCAGCACTCCGGCCATGGCCGGGGACACCGTAGCGAGGGAAACAGTGGCGAACGCGCCTGCCACAATCCCGGCCGCGGCCAAACCGCGAAACTGCGAAATGAATTTATGTGCCACGGCGGTTTCCTCCACGGCTCGCCGTCCAGCGTGAAGCACCCTAATGGACCGGCGTCAGTTCGGTACATGTGTGTGTCCGGGAAGGGTAGGGAAGCGACGCGCCCAGCGCAATCAAAAGGCGTTCAATCGCCCATTTCTTGGCCCGGAAATCACCCTTCCGG